>NZ_PRLH01000227.1 GCF_003013815.1 Cyanothece sp. BG0011
CTTTTGCTGATACCCATTTCGGCGGAAAGTCTCGCACCATGAGTTATGAAAATGTTCCTTCGGCTGTCTTTAGTAGTCCCGAAGCTGCTACGGTGGGGTTAACCGAAGCAGAAGCCAAAGAACAGTATGGAGACGAGGCTATCAAAGTCTATCGCAGTAAATTCCGTCCCATGTACTACGTTTTACCAGGAAAGAGGAAAAACCCTCATGAAATTAGTGGTGCATCAAGAAACGGAAAAAGTTTTAGGGGCCCACATGGTAGGTGACTACGCTGCTGAAATTATTCAAGGGGTGGCGATCGCTGTGAAAATGGGAGCCAAAAAATCAGATTTTGACGCAACGGTTGGTATTCATCCCACCTCAGCAGAAGAGTTTGTTACCATGCGTTAAAGTTTAGTTACTTATTAATTTTTTTAGGGACATAATTAAAACATTTTTTTATGTCCCTTATTAAGATAAATCTTTTATTTATACATTGCAAAAAAGAATAAAATTAAGATAATGCCTAAAATACCAGTACCCCATAAAATTTTTGTTGTTCTGTTACTTTTAGAAAGAATCTCTGAATAAGATAACTCATGATTTTGAATGAGAACAAAGGAATGGGGACTAAATAGAAAAGGTAAAAAACGATTCAATAATAAACGAAGAAAAAAGTTGACACTCCATAACTTTTCTGTACAGGATCTTGATTATATTGCCAAGGATAACTAATCTGAACTAAACGAATTAACGCTTTAATATCATCTTCTCGTCGGTTGTGATAAATTGGAAATGTTTCAGACAGATTATCTTTAGTTTCCTCTAATATTTCTTGCAAGATATAAACATCTTCTAAAGCAGAATTAACCCCTTGTCCAATATCAGGGGGAAAACAATGAACAGCATCCCCTAATAAGATAACAGCCGTTCCTTTATTTTTGTCGGGTTCTCCCCAGATTTTATAGACTCCTGAACAAAATTGAGGAATGGGAAATTTTCCCCCTTCACTCTTAGTAAATCTTGTTATTTCTTCATCAGAAATAATCTTTTCTAAAGGGATTTGAGGAAACGCTGTTGTTAAAAATTGTTTGACTTCTTCTGCTGTTTTTAATTGCCAAATTTGATGATCGGGGTAAGTAATAATATTAGCAGTTCTAGGTTGATTCGGATTTTTAAAAGGTAATAAACCTAAAGAAATTGCTTTCTTTTTTTCTTTAAAAATAGAACGAATAGCATAGGCCATTGTCGATTTAGTTATATCGTTTTTTGCTTCTGATAAGGGAAATTGAGGCGGTAAAGTCAGCACTTTATACCTAAGTCCAGAACTCGGAGAAGGAAACATTTGCATGACAAATGAATTAGATTTTTCTTCGGTTTCATGGAGTGTTTTACGAACAATTGAGTTGAGTCCATCACCCCCCACTAATAAGGTGGGAATAAAGATTAGTTGTTGATTATTTTGATCTTGAGTGATAACTTGTAACTGATCTTCAATTACTTTAATTTCAAGACAATTCATATTAAATAAAACTTGAATAGAGTCTTGCCATTTTGTTTCAATTTCTTCATAAAATAATTGCACAAAAGAAGCTCTAGGTAACCAATAGGCAGTTTTTCTTTCAGGGTCAAC
>NZ_PRLH01000135.1 GCF_003013815.1 Cyanothece sp. BG0011
CAGAATTACTTTAAAATTATACTTTTATGAATAAAACTTTTGTGTATTTATGAGGTTACTGAATAATAAATTGAATCAATTATGATATTGAATTAAGTATCATTAAATGGATTAACTAATTCTAATTCAGTAATCCACCTAAAATCATCAATATTCCTAGTGATAATAGTTAAATTATACACTAAAGCTGTTCCTGCAATGATAGAATCCCCCAAAGACATTTTTCTAAGTTGCTTTAGTCTCACTGCTTGATTAATAACTGCTTGAGAAATTGGTAAAATTTGAGAGGCATTAAAAAAAGTCCTCAAAATAAATTTTCTCTTCAGTGCTTAATTTATGATAACCCAAGACTTCAATATAAGACAGTGCAGAGACATAAGTATTGTTTTCAGCAATAAACTCCCTTAAAAATTCATTTTCTTGTTCTGCTGCATAAATAATAATATTGCTATCAAGTAACATTATCTAATCTCTATTAGGAAGGGAACGATCTTGGCGGATATTTTTTTTGCCATTTTCTAGCATCAATTTCAGAAAAAGTATTATTTTTAGCTATTTTCCTTAATGCTTCTGCCATTTTTTCCCCATTAGATTTATGTTCAATTATTTGTATTTTTTCTAATAACTCTTGAACTTGAAGAAATTCCTCATAAGGTAAAACAGCAAACTCTTTTTGACCATTCTTTGTTAAAAATTCAGGATGTAATTTAATCATTTTTATCTCCTTAAATTAAGTGTAAGTATTTAAGCAATAGCAAAGTCTGTATGTTTACGAGTTTCGGGATCATAAAAAGCTAAAACAATATCCTCTTTTGGGACACCTTCTCTTAATAATTCATTAGCAATACCTTCCTCTGTCCAATCTTCTTCTATATAGATTTTATTATTTTTTATTCGTATGTGAACATGAGTTGATTTTAGACGTTTATCTTCTTGCCAATCAACGGTTAACCAAAGATAATGGTCATGGTTTTCATCAAATACTAAACAAGTTTCAGATTGATGATCTGGTGATTGATTGACTAATTGATCATATTCTGTGAGAATATTTTTAATTAACTCTCTATACTTTACGATTTTATCCATGAACTAATTTCCTCCTTTGTATCGTTAAAAACAAGCAATTTCATCTGATGACGTTTGACAACAGCTTGAATTGATGTTCTCTGAAAAAAAGTATTAAAGACACCATTCTTAATTGCCAGATAAATTTCATAATCTTTCTGAGAAAATTCGAGGAAGTCACGATATAAAAGATATTGACCTAATGCTTTCTGAAAATCATTCATGGGAGAAGGATTGATAAAACTTTTAATTTCAACAACAATTCTTTTTCCTTTTTGTTGAGCTAATAAAGTCCTTTCTACCAATAAATCAGTATAAAGATTCTCACCTTCATATTCAATGGTATAAGGATCAGCTATAATTGTCCAACCATCTTTAATTAAAGCATTTTTAACTGCATCATGGTAAATATCTTTGGCTGGCATTTTCCTCCTTATATTTATTTTAGGGGATATTTTAT
>NZ_PRLH01000045.1 GCF_003013815.1 Cyanothece sp. BG0011
AACTGACCCGAAGAAAATAGCAAAAACCTCGATTCTGAAGCCAGAAGATTTATATGCGCTTAGTCAGAAAACTCGACGTTACCACGCTAACAGTGGGATTAGAGAAGTTAGACCAAGCTGAAAGACGCATTGCGACGTCTTCTAGTAGTAGCCGATGGTTGCTTGCTTACTTTACTGTCTTTAGCTAGTCTGGGAGGAGAATAAAATGCTCTATATTATTGCAGGAGACGATACTTTCCGAAAGTCAGAAGCGATTCGCAGCAATCATCTCCGAGGGAGGCTACGAAAGATTTAATGTATCTTCCCTCGAAGATGCCATAAGCGATGCACTGAGCCCAGGGCTGTTCTCAAAGAAGGCAATGGTATTTGAGGGCAAAGAGATTCCTTACAAGGATTCTAAGCCCTTAGAGCCGTTACTGAGCAGTGAAAATGCAGTCATTGTCAACGTAGCTATTGTAGATGGTCGTACTAAGCTAGGCAAGTGGCTGAACAAACAAAAGTGTGTTGAAAAAGTCAATGCGCTAAACCAATTCCAAGAAGATAAGATCAAAGCCGAACTCGCCATGCGATCGCTTAAATTGGGACTTGACCTAAGTATCCATGGTAAACAGTATTTATTAGAAGCGGTTGGTTCAGATATTGGAAGAATGCAAAGAGAACTAGAGCTAATCAAAGCCTATTTCGGAGATGGTCAGGTTCTTGCCACAGAGTTACCTACGTTAGTACCGGATTATGCACAAACTAGCTACCAACTAGCAACAGCACTGACCGAATTCCCAAAGACAGTCTATGAACGGACTCAAAGTTTAATTGACCTTGGGATTCATCCATTGCAAATCTTGGCAACTCTTATCAATCGCATAGAAAAGCTTATGCTCACCGCCATTGGTATAGAGTCGCGGTTAGCAAGAGAACAGATAGCAGAGGAATTGCTGCACCTGCCCAATAATGGACGAGTATTCTACCTCATTAAGGACGTAGAATATCTCTCAGCAAAGCAACTACAACAAGCTTTTGTGGAATTATGCGGGCTAACCCATCGACTGAAACGAGGCACTCGTTCTGAGAGACTTCCTCTTGAATTGGCACTGATTGCCTCAAAGTTAGCGTAAGTATGTAAAAGCTAGGTTAAAAACCTGGCTATTTTTTTTGTTATGCTAGCGCAGGATTAAGCGACCCTATAAAGATATCA
>NZ_PRLH01000181.1 GCF_003013815.1 Cyanothece sp. BG0011
CGCTGATTACCGGTACCCGCACCACCGCGACCATCCGCAATCCGATAGGTACCCGCCGCGTGCCAGGTCATGCGGATCATCAGACCACCATAGTGACCCCAGTCCGCCGGACACCAGTCTTGGCTGTCCATCATCAGTGTATGCAGGTCTTTTTTGAGGGCGGTTACGTCAAGTTTCTTAACCACTTCGCGATAGTTGAAGTCCCTCCCCATCGGATTGGTTTTGCTATCGTGCTGATGCAGAATATCAAGGTTGAGTGCTTTGGGCCACCATTCCATGTTCGACATACTAGTCGTCGTAACACCGCCGTGCATCACCGGACATTTGCCACTGGTTGTTGTTATATTGTTATTCATCTTCAGTTTCCTTTCGTGATAAAATAGGGAGCTATGGACATTGTGGGTTCAAGTGCATTTTTTCGTCAGGGGTGATAGTGATTGTTGAGACGGTGGTTTTTCTCATAATTGAGATGACTTCCATCGTCATAATAAACAAAGTTTTTTGGTTTGTAGAAGATGACACCCACTCATGAAAATATTGACTAATTGATAAGAAAATTATAAGTAAGGTTGAGGAAAAATGGGAGAAGGTTAACAATTAGTATTAATTGATTCTTTTCTTCTTTCTAAACTTTAAGAAAGATTAAGTGGTTCTACCGAACTTAGTATGTAAAATCAAATAGTAAAATGCCAATTTTTAAAAACTTCTCAGTTTAAAATTATCAAAATTTCTAAAACCATAACCTCTTCTTTTTATCAACTTTAATTTGTTATTAATTCCCTCCACAACACCGCTATCTCAGTACAGGACAAAAAATTAAAGAGAGGTTGCAAAGTGAGATAGAGCTATCCCTTCGTCACACATAAGTTAACAAAAGAAAAATAGAGAGAAATAATTTCCAGCTGTAAATTTTCCCTTGCTGAACGCAGAACTTATCTACTACCAGAGATGCCGTTTCGCTGGTGCGAGTGCAGCTACACCTCTAAAATCTAACGGTGATCCCGGCCAACACTATTACAAGGATGGGAGAGCGATCACCAATTGGTGATCGCTCTTATCAAATTATGCTATGGTGAAGCTTAACTTGGTTTCAAAGGAGATCAGCCTTTGAAGGTAACGGGGAAAGTATGTGTAAATCCATCGCTGTCCCGCAACTGTGAATCTGGTTTTAGACTAAACAAAGGCAAAAAAGTCCAAAATCGGTAAGTCAGGATGCCCACCAAGAAGTTTGCTCACTTTAGTTAACATCTGCGAGA
>NZ_PRLH01000222.1 GCF_003013815.1 Cyanothece sp. BG0011
AATATTTTTAGCTTCTGTTCTGAGCATTATCGTACAAAGACTATGAAAGGTTTTAATAGTAATATGTTTTACATCATTAGGACACATTTTGTTAGTCTTTCACTCATTTCTATAGTAGCACGGTTAGTAAAAGTAAGACATAGAATTTTATCAGCAGGTATACCATTTTTTAGTGCTTTTATGACTCTTGCTGATAACACTGAAGTTTTACCCGTTCCCACAGGAGCAAGGACTAAAATAGCTCCATTGATATGATTAATAATTTGTTGTTGTTCTTGATTGGGTGTAAACTGATCCATGATAATTAATACTAATTAGAATGTAGGAGAATAAACTTGTGTTTGACTACTTGAGCTTGTTGTTTTAGTGTTGTAATACTTTTTGATAATGGCTGGTTCTGGTGAATTTATTAGTCTAGACACTTGACCGTTTTTAGCAATATCTAAAGCATCTTTTAGTAAATAATCTTTTTCTTCTTCCTTGGTTAGAGTAATATTAGATAGTTCTTTTTTTGCAAAGATCCCTAAAATAAGAATATAATTCTTTCTGAGTCTGGGAAAGGGAGGAGGATTGCTATTTAGAGCATCTACAATGTTTTGAATATGTTTTGGTTTAACAAAGGGTCTAGATATATCTCCTAAATGTAACCAGGTTTCGGTTGCTTTTAATCGTTCAATATCTGATTCTTGTTTTACAGACGATTTAAAAATTGAGTCCCAATGTTCACTATTTAGGATAGGTAAAAATCGCAGTGCTTCTAAGATAACTGCACGAATATATTGGTTAGTTGGTTCTTTTTTATGTTCATAATAATGATAAATTTGCTCAATAGCTTCTGTGTGACCTTGATAAGCTAAACTAATAATAATATTAGGAATTAACTGTCTCAATATATATATATCGTCACTACAGATTAAACTAATGATTGCATTATGATTAATTTTAGGATCAAAATCAAACCCTAATATTAACAATTTTTTAACTGCAAATCTTATATAAGTTTGATTTTTACGTCTTTCAACGTTAAGTTTACGTTTATAATCTTTCATATTTGTATCTAAATTATTGATTTCTCCCTCTAAATTTTTAAGCTTTTCAAAAGAAGTAAGAAAAAATTTAATAATCTTATTTCTAAATTTATTTTTCTCATTAATCCAAGTTGGATTTAATTGTTCAAACTCATCTTTCCATCTTTTTATCATCATATAATTATCAGTAGCAGGAAAAGGGGGAAATTTAATTTTTGACTTATCTTTATAATTTTGAGTCATTAATTGCTTATAAATTTTTCGACTTAAATCATGGGAATAAATAAAAATATTAATAGCATATAAACATTGATTATAACGATTAATCAAGTTCCACCACAGATTAATATCTTGACTGTTAGCAAGATGAAATTGAGTTCTATAATTAGAGTTCATTCGCCATACAAAAGGCATAATTTTAAAATTGAATTCCTCATTTAATTCATCTAAATTTTCATCTTCTAGAGCATCTTTAAGTATAGTTATAATCTCTGAAGGATTCTGATATATTTCTGTTTTGTCTTGATTGATATGTAATTTCAGTTCTGTTAATTGGTTTTCTAAATCTTTTTTAATAGCTTCAGTATCTACTTTATTCAAGATAACAATGATTATATCATCAACATAGCGAAAATATTTTAAATTAGTTTTCTTGTTAAAATAATTATCAATAGCTTTTAAATAAAAGTTAGCATAAAATCCTGAAGTTATGGTTCCTTGGTTGATTCCTGTTCCTGGTTTATGGTTGTTTAAATTTTTATTTATTAATTTTTTGAGTAGCCATTGAACTCTATAACTTGTGATATTAAGTTCTTCTTTACTCTTTTCTATCAATGTTTCTTGAATAATATTCTTATAAAAATCTTTGATATCTGTCCGAATAACAGCACCATCTTCTTGATACTGTTCAGCAGCTTCTTGAGCATCTCTCAAAATTGTTTATATCTAGAAAAATAATTTTTATATAAATCTTCACTTTCTATATCTTCACTAAGATTATAGGAATAAAATTCTTGCGTTTTTTCTTTTCCAATGGTTTCTATTACTGCTACTTCGATTATTTCTTCTTCTAAACGGGATAAATTTTTAGGACGACTGCCAGCTTTTCCTTTACCTAAATCATAGCTAATTTCTTGATTTTGAGGAAGAAAATCGAGTGTTTGCTCAATTAACTTATTTTGAATTGTTCTTAAATTTTTCTCAATATTATCTTCAAATAAACGAATTTCAATTGTATCATATAATGACTCGCTTAAAAAATTGTTTCTCGCTTTGATCCAAGCTGAGAGTAAATTCTCTGTACTAAATAACTTATTTCTCTCATCTTCTAATTTCTTATTAAGAATTGTTTTAGCAATTACCTTAAACTCAGATAAATATTTCTTTTTTCCTTTGTGATACCAATAACTATCTTTTGGAGTATTAAATTTTACTTCTTGGTTTTGAGACACTATCTCTGAGAATCTATAATTATCTCCAATAGTAGTCTTGAGAGATTGACTAATTTCCTGTACTTCATCTTCAACATTAAGACTTAATAAATCAGACTCTAATGTTTTAGTTTTTAGCAACATAAAGTATAAGTTTTCAATAGGTACTTCCTCAAGTAGTTGTTTATAAGCAATTGATTGTTCTTGTAAAATATCTCTCTCGGTTCCTAAAATTAAATTAGGTTCTAATCCCAATTGTTTAAGTTGTTCTGCTTGCTCCATTTTTAATTTTTCATCTTCACTTAAGGATGAAGCAAGAGAAAACTGAGTTAATAATAAATGAGATAACTGGGACTTATCCCATTCTTGACATTTATTGTTTAAATAGCGAATCGTTGTTATAATTGCTTTAGGAAGTGGCTCACAAATTGGCTGAAAAATTAGATTAATATTGACATCAGAAACCTTATTTTTAAGTTCCTGCATTAATTTACTATAAATAGTAAACCCATAAATGTTAGGATCAATACCTAGAGAGATGATTTCTATATTCTCAGAAATTTTTGTTTCTTCTTGCCACTTTAAGATTTGTTCAATTAATGCAGTTGTTCCCACCCCCATTCCACTACCTACCTCAACAATGCAACAACGCAGTTGATGAGATAAAGAATTAGATAATCTGGGTGAAGCAAAAATCTTATCTAATACCTGTGCTGTCTCAAAATAA
>NZ_PRLH01000005.1 GCF_003013815.1 Cyanothece sp. BG0011
AACAGTAGGATAATTTTTTATTCTGACATCTTGCACCCCTTACATAAAAACCAACCAAAAGACTAGAGAGAATCAATTCTCAATGAGTTACACTCAAAAATAAACACTATTGCTACCCCCTCTAACGCCCCCTTTTGTGAGGGGGAGAACCCTTGCCTATTCCCCATTCCCTACCCCCCCTGCCCCCTAACCCCCCCTGCCCCCTAACCCCCCCTGCCCCCTAACCCCCCTGCCCCCCTTATAAAGGGGGGTGTGGGGGGTGTGGGGGGTGTGGGGGGTTATTTATTGATGACGAAACCCCAATAGTAATATAAAACTAGCTAAAATAGCCAACAAACTTCCTAATAAAAAAGGAGTTTGAGGAGTAGTTATTTGCCACAAAAACCCTGCTAAATAGTTAGCCGGCAATAATTCGTTTTTCTTGAGAGGAAGGGGTTTCTTGAATCCCTTTAACCAGTAGGCACACAGATATGATTCCTGATACAAGAGCAACCCAAAACACCAGACGAAAATTTTGCCCAGAGATTAAAAGGATAAGAGTGGCTGCTAAAGGACCAGAAAATGCGCCAATGGTATCAAGGGTTTGACGTAACCCGTAAGCGGCCCCCCGTTGCTCTATGGGGGTAACATCGGCAACTAAAGCGTTACGGGGAGCGACTCGAATCCCTTTTCCCAGGCGATCGCCAAACCGCGCCATTAAGACCCAAATTGGACTATTAGCTAAGGCAAATAAAGGAATAATTGCTGTTGAGAGTCCGTATCCAAGGATTGCTAGTTCTTTGCGCCGTCCCCAATAATCACTTAATGCCCCTGAAAACAGTTTCAAAATCGAGGCGGTAGATTCAGCAATTCCTTCAATCAGCCCTATGATACTGACATTAGCACCTAAAATAGACACCAAAAACAAGGGTAAAATCGATTGAATGGCTTTTGTCCCAAAATCTGTAAATAGGCTAACTAAGCCCAAGATCCAGACATTACGATCAATATTTTTTAATCCTTTCTTTGATTGACTTGAGGGTTTATGAGAAGACATGAAACTAATTGAGAGTGATTAAGTAAATAGACATAATTAAATGGATAAAACTTGTAGGGTGGGCAATGTCTCAAATAGTTTCTGATTCAGGTTTGTCAGCTTTTTCTTAACATTGCCCACCTTACGTTTATTGATAACCAGCTACATAGTTACGAGATTTTAGAAATTATTAATTATGTAGGGGCTTAATAATATTAAGCCCCTACGGTAGTTTTTCCAAAGAACTATAATCACAATCAGGTAAATTCTTCTCTAAATTTTGTAAAAGAGGGAGACGATAGCCCAATAAACAAAGTAGCACGCCAATGGCTGATAATAAAGCACATTGTAAAGCCATTCCTGCCCCCTCTCCTGTGCCAAAAATACCCCCCAAAAGGTTAGCTAAAACCGCTCCTTTCTCCATAGCCGGTTCAAAAAGATAATCGGCCATCGGTCCACCGATAACCAAAGCTAAGGTTAACACAATTTGACTGATTAAAGAGCGAGTGGCAAACACTTTTCCCTGTACAGAAGTGTCTACTTTAGATAGCCAAATACTTTGATAAAAACTCCCTGGGAATAGAGCAAAAAAGCCCCCACTAAAAGCAAAAATAATCCAAATAATAGGATCAGGAAATAATCCTAACATCATTAAACTACCTAATTGTAACCCTCGACCTAACAAAAGATTATTGACCCGATTTTTTGTTCCTCCCCAAATGGTCATAAAAACAGCACTTAACATATTACCAATACCAAAAATCATCATAACCGTTCCTAAGACTTTTTCTTGAGTTCCACTCCTCGCTAAAACCATCGGAGACAAAATAGCTACATTAGTATTTAAAATAAAAAGATGAACCAAAAAAATGGAAAGTAAAGCCACTAAACTCGGACGCTGACTTAAATAATTAAACCCAAAAGTTAACTCTTGAAAAAAAGTTTCCCAGTTGAGAAATTTTTGAGTTATATTTTCAGGAGTAGAACCGGGAGGAATCCTGACATAAATAATTGTAGCAATTGCGATAATAAACGTAATTAAATCAACAGTAAGAACCCCTGAAAATCCAATATAAGCATAGAGAAATCCGGCTGACATGGGGGCAACTGTATAAGCGATTCCTTGTTGTACCCCATTCATAGCGCTTGCCCTTGTGTAGTGTTTTTTAGGAACCATTAAAGCAATTAATGGCAGAAAGGTTAGGGTTTGAATCTGGCTAAATAATCCATTAATGGCACCGGTCAAATATAAGTGCCAAATTTGCAAATCATTAGTTAAAAAAAGTAATAAAATAACGATAGTAGATAGTCCAGCTACTCCATCACCAATCATTAATAATTGTTTGCGATCAAAACGATCAACAATGACCCCCGCAAACAAAGCAGCGAGGATTTTAGGGGTTTGAGAGAAAAAGAGAAGTAGGGATAACGGGGTGGCTTGCCCTGTGGTTTCCCAAGCCCAAATAGTGACAGCAAAATTGGTCATTTCTGAACCAATTAAAGAAGCCAGTTGACCTAACCAAATGATAAAAAAAGTAACCATAATTACAGCAAAAAGTCTCGTAATTCTTCTAGGATTAATTGAGTTCCGTTGGGTCCGTTGAGTCCATTCCAAAGATGATAAGTTGTAAAATAAACTCTGTCGTTTTGACTGGCTTCTAAACCATTAGCAATTTGATTATTTTGCCAACTCTGTTGGGCTGGTTTTGATTGACTGGTTTTAACAAAAGAATCCAGAGATTTTTCTGATGAACTGTCTATGGTTTCGTCTGTATCCTGACTGTAACCCATCACAATAATAATATCCGCTTCATTTAATTGAGGTAACGCTTCAACGGAAATGGGAATACTGGGACCTTTTGCCTTGACAGAGGGTAAAGAAACTATCTCAAAACCGACCCCTTGCATCACTTCTCCTAGATAAGTATTCGGTTGAATAACAATCACTTGATCTTGTAAATTATTCATCCCCAAAAGTAATAATTTCGGGGATTTTTCCACCACAGAAGCTAAGTCTTGACGGGCTTGATCAATGGCTTTTTGATGAGTTGCGATCGCTTGTTCGGCCTTTTCTTCATCCCCTAAAATTTTGGCCATATCTTTGATGGTTTCTTGCCATTGTCCCCCCACCGTACGAACCCCCCAAATAAAAGTAGGGGCAATTTGTTTAAGGAGATCATAACTGCCTTTATTTCTAATTTCTCCGAAAATAACATCAGGTTTCAACGCGGCCAATTTTTCTAAAGAGGGTTCCCCCCCTAAACCCACATTAACCGGCTGTGTGGTCACTTTTTCCCCTAAATAGGGTATTTGTTGAGACGGATTGTTAAATCTATCTTCTGGTTGAAAAACCCCCGGTGCAGCGTAAGGAAACCCATACCCAGTCGGTTGATAACCCAAGGATAAAAGTAAGTCGAGATAATGAGGACTCAAGACGACAATTTTCTCTGGTTTGCCACATATTTCGGTGGTATCTACAGCGTGTTCAATGGTACGACAATCGTTATTAGATGGATTACTATTCGATGTTTGTTGAACCGTTGTATCAGAAGCACTACAAGCAACAATCATTAAGGAGGTAATAAGACTCAGAAAGATTAATTTTAGGGTTTTAGAAATGGTTAACATAAGCTGTTTAAGTGAGATAAGAACATAAGTAGGGGTTAAAGCAGTTATCAGTTATTAAAAATTGATAATTGAGAATTAGTTAAATATTCTAAATTCTGCATTCTACATTCTTAATTCTATTCACTGTTGCTAACCCCTGAATTGGTTAAAAACGAATCGTAAAACTTCCAATAGCGGTAAAGGGTTCCCCTGGATAAATTTCATCATTACGGCTATTTTCACTACCTTGAATATAATTATCATCAAAAACATTTCTAATATTCAAAGCTAACCGCCAATTATCCCGTTCATAAAAGATAGCTGCATTTGCTAGGGTATAACTTTCGAGACGAAAACTATTATCAAGATCCCCAAAGCGATCGTCAACATAGTTCACACCACCGCCAAATCCTAACCCCTGAAAAAAGCCGTCTTGAATTTGATAAGTTACCCAGAAATTAGCACTATGTTCAGGGACATTAAACAAACGATTACCGATGAGACTTATATCATTATCTTCTGTGATTTCTGCGGTAATATTAGCATAGTTAAAAACAACATTTAACCCTGGAATAATTTCACCGATAACATCTAATTCAACCCCTCGACTATTTTGTTCTCCCACCGCTACTGAAAAATTAGGAAATAGGGGATCAGCTACAGCGACATTATTTTTAGTAATATCAAAATAAGCCAAATTAATAGACAGCTTTTTATTCAAAAGTTCTGCCCGAATGCCAATTTCATACTGTTCAGATTGTTCTGGATCGAGAAATTCAAGATCAACTGTTTGAGCGCTATTAGGAAAGAAAGATTCACTATAACTTCCATACAAGGAAACTTCTTCTATGGGTTGATACACAATACCTACCCTCGGAGAAACTGCGTCTTCATACTGTACATTTTCATCCGCATTAGGATTATTTCTGTTCAAGCTTTCTTGTTCTGTACTGTCATAACGAAACCCTGCCACTACCTTTAAATTTTCAAATAATTCAATTTGATCTTGCACCGAAACCCCTAAACGATCAACTTGAGTATCAATAAAAGTAAAAATGGGTTCTTGATTAAAATCAGGACGAGGAACCGTTCCATAAACTGGATCAAAAACATTTAAAGGAATAAAACCAGATGGGGAAAAACGTCCTCTTCCAATATTACCTAATTGCTCTCGTCGGTTGAGATCCAAACCCACTAAAAATTTATGTTTGATTGACCAAGTATTAAACTTACTAATTAATTTCGTTTGCATTTCATAGTTGGTACTGGGTTGATCCAATTCAATAAAGCTACGAAAAAGAGTATCGGTTTGTTCATCAAAAAAGATACTAAACGCATTCGTAAACTTGGTATCATACCGCAAATAGGTAAAGCCATTTTCAAACTTGAAGTTATCGCTAAATTCATGTTCAAATTTATAGCCAACCCTTAAGGTTTCTCCTCTTAAAAAGTCTTGAGGTTCTCCAAAAACACGGGCATTGGGGGTACTAATTACCGCATCGCCAATGGCAAGTACCCCAAAGTCCGCAGGGCGATCATCGTCGGAATATTCCAGGTTAATGTTCAATTTTGTCTGATCGCTCGGTTGCCAGGTTAAACTAGGGGCGATAAATTTCCGCTCCATATAAGTGTCAAAGTCTCGGAAACTTTCTTCATTACGATAGGAAAAATTGATGCGATACAATAGGGTTTTATCCGCATTGAGGGGACTATTCAAATCAATGCTAGGACTTAAAAACCCTCGATTTCCGGCTTGAAATTGTACTTCATAAAAGGGTTCTTCTTGGGGTTGTTTGGTAACAATATTGATTACCCCACCGGGTTCGGATGCACCGTATAAAATGGAAGCCGGCCCCTTTAACACAGTGACACTTTCGACGTTGGTTAAATCTTGGAAACCACTGTTACCAGTTCTTCCAAAGGTTTGCCGAAATCCATCTCGCAATACGCTAGAACTATCAAACCCCCGTATCTGGAACCGTTGACCCCTGGGATCTCTTGAGTTTTGCTGGACCCCACTGACATTCCTTAATGCATCATCAAGGCGGATCACTTGTTGATCTCGAAGAACCTCTTCGGGAACGGTTTGAACGGAAAAAGGAATATCCCTTAAGGGTGTATCAGTTCCTACGGCGGTACGACTAGTTGCCGGTGAATCGGGGTTAAAATACCCGCTTCCTTCAACTTCATCCGTTACCACTAATTCGATCGCTTCGTCGTCTTCTGTGGTTTCTTCTGTTGGGGTTTCTTCGGTTTCGGTGTCTGGGGGTTGTTCGGTTGTATCTAAACTCAACACCAGTCGTCCATCTTCCCTATTGAGATTTACTGTCGGTAAGCTTTCTCTACCAATGACAGTAATCTCAACCACATTATTGGGTAGTTGGGTCACCCTAATGCTTTCAACTCCTTCTGTGGGGTTTTCTTGCAGAAAGTTTCCCCCGGTCAAAAGATTTAATTGTGCGTTAGAGATTTCAGCAAAAAAGGTGGTTCCGAAACTCCCTGAAAAAATGGCAGGCTCGGCTCCTGGTGGGGTTTCTAAGATGATCTCTAGCCCTCCGTCTGTTGGATTGATTTGGATATTGGTAACACTGATTTGTGCTTGGACTGAAGGGGCAATACACACGGCCATTGCACCCCATAACACTCCAGAAACAACATTATTTAATTTCATTTCACACCACAAAATTAACGATTAAATCCTTAATGCTCTATTAAGAATTTTTCCTAAGTAAATACGGTAATTGATAATGATAATTTTTGTCAAATATTTTTCAAGGCTCAAAGGGATCTGGTTTCAGTTAATCAATTCATAGGAAATATTGCCCTTAAACAGAGTTAAGGACAGGGGTTGCCTGAGATTAATTCTTAGGATAGGTGGGTTAAATCACCAATAATTTTGAGCTTATTATCAATAGATATTATCAATAAGAAGACAAAAAATTTTAAGTAAAGAAGAGAATAAAGAGCAGGGGGAGGAAACGGTTGATCTTCTTTCGACTCTCCCTACACTGGCGATCACTGTTTAGTCGCTGCGATCGCTAATTTAGCCCCTTGAACTTGGCGAACCCTATCCATTACCGTAACAACACGACCATGATCCACTTGTTTATCAGCATTAATAATCACTAAACCTTGCTGATTTTCCCCAATTAAGCCTGTAATCGAACTTTTAAGACTATCCACTTGAGTTGGCTGACGATCAACAAAGATGTCTCCATCCGGCTCAATAGTAACGTTAATTTGCTTGGTTTGTTGGGGTTCGGCAGTTTTCGCCGAGGGTAAATTAATGGGTAATCCCTCAGAACGGGTTAAAAACATGGTAGAAATGATAACAAAGGCCAAAATTGAGAAAATAACGTCAATCATCGGCACAATATTAATTTCTGCCGTGGTTTCGGTTTCATCGGGAAGTCGCATAGCTTTTTCCTCCTTTTTCATAAAACATACGATACAAGAGTTCTAACTGACCGCCATATTCTTGAATTGAAGCCAGTTCTCTTAAATAAAAAGAGCGAAACGAGTTGGCAAAGACAAGGGTAAAAATAGCCACTACTAACCCCATTACTGTCGAGGTTAACGCTTCGGAGATACCCCCTGTTACCCCGGCCGCATTGGTTCCGCCGACATTACCGATGTCCAAGGCAGAAAAAGACTGCATCAATCCTAAAATTGTCCCTAACAGCCCTAATAAAGGGGAAACAGCGATAATTGTTTGGAATAACGTATTAAAGCGTTTAAAAAGGGGTAATTCGGCTTGAGTTGCCGTTTCTAAGGCTAAGCGAAAATCTGTCGGGGTGGCATTTTCCAGGGCTAAAGCTTCGAGAAAAATACGACAAATGGGGAGATCGAGATTTTGCTTAAGTTTTGCGATCGCCGCAATCCCTTGCTCAGCCCGATAGAGTTTTAACACTGTCGTCACTACTTTGCTTTGGCGAGACTTGATGCGATACCAAAAAATCCCTCGCTCAATAATTAAGGCCACACCTAACAAGGAAAACAATAAGAGTGGCCAGGCCACAATACCACCAGAGACAAAAAAGTTTGTAAGAGACATCACTTATCGATAGCTATCTGTTTATTGAGAATCTATTTCAATGTATTGTATACTAACTTTTATAAATTTTGACAAGTATTATCAATAATTTTTTGATAACCGAGGTGAGCTATGGGGTAAGGGCTTCAATTGCAAATCATCAAAAACCCCTTAAAATAAAGGTTTTCAGCCAAAAACTTATCTTAACTTATCCACCTATGAAAATCTCTTATCCAAAATTATTATCAAAATAATCAAGAAGATTGCTGATGGTCTAGACACTGGATCAGCGATCGCTCCAAAATGGGAAAAATTTCCAATTGGGCCGAGTGAATAAAGAAGTGATCCCCAGGAAACAGATAATGTTCAAATGAGTTATTTGTGTGCTGAGACCAGGGGACTAATTCAGTTTCATTAGCTTCGGGATCATTGAGTCCGCCAAAAACAGTAATGGGACAGTTTAAAGGAGGTTTGGGTGTGTAATGATAGGTTTCTAAAATTTCAAAATCTGCCCTTAAAATTGGCATCAAAAGCTGCATTAATTCCTTGTCTTCTAATACTTGTTTCGGGGTTCCATTTAACTTATTAATTTCTTTGATAAAATCAGGCTCTGGTAATTGATGAATTGGGGGATCGAGATCCGGTAATTGAGGCGCAGGATGACCGGAAGCAAAAAGAAAAAAGGGTTGTATGCCGTAGTTTTGACGTAATTGATGGGCGACTTCAAAACAGACTAATGAACCTAAACTATGACCAAAAAAAGCGAAAGGTTTATCGAGATAAGGAAGTAAATTGGGGGTTATAGTTTCTACTAAATCAAGAAGTTTAGTCAAGGGGGTTTCTGAGATTCTTCCTTCTCTTCCCGGTAGTCGAATCGCACAAATTTCAATGGTATCTGATAAATGATTGGGCCAATGTCGAAAGATTCGAGTTCCGCCTCCTGCATAGGGGAAACAAAAAAGACGAATTTTTGCCTTAGGATTCGGCTGAGGTAAGTAAAGCCAAGGATTAGTAGAAAGCACCATTTTTTTTGAATTAAGGAAAACTTACTGTTTGAGTTTCATCTTGAGAGAGCGGTTTATCTTTTTGTTAAAAGTCATCAAATCAGCCATATAGCTAAAGATGACAGGAATGACTATTAATGTCAATAAAGTAGAGGTACATAAACCACCAATGACGGCAATGGCCATAGGACTTCGCACTTCTCCATCGGCACCCCAGGCCAAAGCGATGGGTAACATTCCGGCAATGGTGGAGAGGGTTGTCATGGAAATGGGGCGCAAACGGCATAACCCTGCCCCCACCAAGGCCTTAAATTTGGGCTGATTTTTTTCCATAGCAGCTAAGGCAAAATCAACCAATAAAATTGCATTTTTAGTGACCAAACCCATCAATAAAACAATCCCAATTAAAGCAAATAAACCTAATTCCTTTTGAGTTAATAATAATCCCAATAAAGCCCCACCAATGGATAGAGGTAAAGACATCATAATGGTCAAAGGATAGAGAAAATTGCTGTAAAGTAAGACTAAAATCACATAAATACAGAGAATTGATAAACTCAACGCCCCCAAAAAGCGACTGAAGATATCCTTCATAATCTTGGCATCTCCAAAAGGTTCTTCAGACACTTCAGGGGGTAAAGGATTCATGGCAGGTAAGGCCCTAATTTGGTCTAGAGCATCCCCCAAAGAAATGCCTTGTAAATTGCCAGAAAGTTCCACTTGACGATAACGATTAAATCGCCGTATTTGGGCCGGTCCGCTACCATAACGCAGGGTGGCCACAGCATTTAATGGAACTAACGTTCCATCATCCCTAGGAACTCGAAGATTTTTGAGGGTATTAATATCCTGTTGTTGCTCAGAAGCCACTTTAACGCGGATGGGAATTTGGCGATCTGGCAGGTTAAATTTAGCTAAATTAAAGTTGACATCTCCTAAAAAAGCTAAGCTGGTGGTTTGGGCGATCGCTTGTACAGATACCCCTAAATCCGTTGCCCGTTGGGGGTCAGGTTCAACGATAATCTCTGGTTTAACTAAACTGAGACTAGAGGTTACTTCCACCAAACCGGGAATTTGTGCCATCTGTTGTTCTAAGGTCTTAGCTGTGGTGGTTAAAGCCATGGGGTTACTACTTTTGAGAATGATCGATAAGTCTTTACTACCACTCACAGCCCCTTCGCTTCTAAAGGTGACTCTAGCTCCGGGTATAGCGGATAATTGAGGACGAATTTCCTCTTTAAACCCTTGTTCTGATATATTTCGCTCATCTTTCGGTAGTAATTTAATGTACATTAGAGCTTCATTCACCTGTCCATCATCCCCCACATGGGACAGAATTTGAGCCACCGCCGGATGGGGTTGCATCATAGCCGTCGCCTGTTGCACCACCTCTTCTGTATCTTGCAAAGTTGACCCTGGTGGTAACTCAACACTGACACGACTTAACCCTGTATCTCCTGCATTAAATAAACCCTTGGGAATAAACGGAACCAACTGTAAACTGGCAATAAAAAAAACAATCGCTAACAAAAGCGTCACCATAGGATGACGTAAAGACCAAATCAAGAGACGACGATAAAGATTGAGAGGATAAAATTGCTGAGGCTCAAGGTTATTATTATTTTTCTTTCGAGGTTTTGATTGCAGTAACCGTGAACATAATAGGGGAATAATCGTAGTAGCCACTAAAGTAGAAAACAGGGTAGCTACCGAGACAGTTACCCCAAAAGGCTGAAAATATTGACCCGGAATACCCCCCATAAACCCAAGGGGCATAAATACCCCGACAATAGTGGCGGTGGTGGCCACCACCGCTAAACCAATTTCTACCGAACCGTCCCAAGCCGCTTGTAAGGGATCTTTGCCTCTTTGCAGATGAGAGTCGATATTTTCAATCATACAAATCGCATCATCCACTAAATTCCCAATAGCCAGAGCCAGTGCCAACAAAGTCATGCTATTGAGAGTATAGTTAAGCAAACCCATGACGGCAAAGGTAGGAATGAGGGATAAAGGCAGAGCAATAGAGGTGATCAGGGTTGCTCGCCAATCTTTTAAAAATAAACCCACGACTATCACGGTTAAAAGACAACCCAACATTAAAGCGTCAAAGGTTCCTTTGTAAGTGCTGCGAATGTAATCTCCCAAAGTAAAAATTAAGGTAAATTGAATATCGTCGGCAAGGGTTTGTTCTAATGCTTGAACCACTTGACGCACTTGTTCTTCTACCGTGACTAAGGTGCTGCCCGTACTGCGAACTACGGAGAACCCAACCACAGGTTGACCGTTGAGATAGGCTGACTGTCTCGGATCAGCGTAACTATCTTGAATCTCTCCTAAACTGTCCAAAGCAATGCGATCGCCGTTACTTAAAATAATGGGATAATCTTTTAAAGCGGAGATAGACTGAACACTACCGAGGGTGCGAATATTTTGTTCTTGTCCCCCAATTTGTGAGCGTCCCCCTGGTAAATTAAGATTAAAGTTACGAATTTGTTCATTTACTTCTGTTGCCGTAATACCGTAAGCTAAGAGGGCATCTGGCTCTAAATCCACTCGAATTTCACGGTCAACCCCTCCTAAACGGTTCACTTGCCCTACCCCTTCTATATTCAATAAGGCTCTGGCAATGTCACGGTCAACGAGATCGCTTAATTCTTCGACCGATCGTTGTTGAGAAGCCACCCCATAGGTTAGGATCGCTCCCCCGGCAAAGTCTACCCGTTTGACAATGGGTTCATCAATATCTTGGGGTAAGTCTTGACGAATACCATTGACGGCATTTTGAACATCATTGCTGGCTTGATTAGCATCGGTTCCCAGGACAAAGTTAATGATGGTGTTACTATTTTCGTCGGTTACAGTGGAGAGAATTTCTTCGATATTTCCTAATCCTGCCACAGCATCCTCAATTTTTTGGGTAACTTGTGTTTCCAATTCCGTGGGACTTGCTCCTCGCTGAGTAATATTGATACTAACGACAGGAACATCAATATTGGGTTCATTATCAATGCCTAGATTAGTAAAAGACACCAGGCCAATGAGCGTTATTGTCAGAAAGACCACAAGAACGGGAATGGGATTTTTAATCGACCAAGTGGAAAGGTGAAAGGACATGATCTCAAATCTGTTGCAATACTATAGTTTCTAGGAGGATAGGGGGCTTATTGAGGAAGAACAATGGGATCGCCATCTTTGAGATAGGCGGTTCCTTTGAGCACTAAAGTTTCTCCCTCTCTCAGTCCTTTGAGAATTTCGATCCGTTGGTTAGAGAGAATTTCTCCTGTTTCGACACGGCGCGCTTCAACGGTATTATCGGGTTTAACTAAGTAAACTAAAGCACTGCCATCCTCTTGTGGTAACACTGACTCTAGGGGAACGCTTAAGGTGTTACTGATACGGGTAACAATGGTTCCTCGTAAAAACATTCCTGGTTTTAGGGAGGGGTTTGAAGGTAAATCGACCACTAATGTAGCTTGACGGGAGGTTTCATCAATTAATGGTTCGATTTCCCGTATTTTTGTTTGAAATTTTAGAGTTGGATCTTTATCTGAGGTAATGAGCACTGTTTGTCCTCGACGAATTCTGGTTAATTGTGTTTCAGGGATTTTGATTTGTAATTCTAAACGACCATTTTCAATCACCGTAAATAAGGGACGTGAAGCAGTGGTAATATCTCCTAGTTTTGCCTCTCGTTTCGTGATTTTTCCCCTGACAGGACTAATGATTTTAGTGTTTTCCAGTTGGGCTAAACGGACTTGATATTCTGCTTTGGCTTCTGCTAACTCGGCCACTGCTTGAGCAATGGTTTCTCTTCGTGGACCGGCTTCTAGTTGGGCGAGTTTCTCTTTTGCTTCTGTGAGACGGGCTTGATTTTCTTCTAATGTCCCTCTTTTGATGCGTTCCTCGTTGATCACTTCATCTAAGCGATCGCGAGTAATGACACTCTCGGCTTCTAAGCTTTGATTTCTCTGGACTCGTTCCTGTGCTAAGGTTAAATCGGCTTCGGCTTGAGCAAGGTTGGCTTCCATTTGTTGAACGCTGGCCTTGGCTTGAGCAATTTCCTCAACTCGGTTCCCAGCGCGCAGTTCGGCTAAACGGGCCTCGTGCTTAGCCACCCTCGCTTTGGCTTGTTGTAATTGGGCTTGTTCGACTGAATTATCCAAACTCACTAAGGTTTGACCCGGGTTAATCCACTCCCCTTCATCGGCAAAGATTTCTAGAATTTGTAATCCTGTCTTTTGGGAGTAAATGGGGATCGATTCCACCGGAACAATTGTTCCTGTGGCTTCAAGGGTATGCTTAAGGGGATAGGTCTCAACGCTAGTTACTGTCACTGTTTGTGGTGTCTTTGGGGACTGAGTTATGGGTGTAGCAGTGGTTGGCGACTCTTCTGTTGACAGCATGGGTAATAGTTTGATTGCGCCAAAGGTGATCATCATCCCCATTGCGATCCCTAAAATCAGTTGTTTGTCTTTGAAAAACCCACGGGAAAAGACATTTTTCTTTTTCTCTGTTGATAAAACGGAGTCTTGGTTAAGAGAGTTATTCGCCACGATAATTTTTAAAATTGTTCTGACATATAGAAGTTTAACATTGACAAAAAAACAATAATGTGCATCCACTATTGAAAACTCATATTGATTAATAATTGAGAATTTTTTCAATAACAGTCTAGCAAACCTTACAAATATATCATGTAACTATTGTCATGAGCATTTGGCTCTTGCTAAGTCTCTTCTCTAAAAATGCTTTCAAAAGCCAGTTGTAGAGGAAAATCTGAACCAACCATCGTCTAACATCTCAAGATTAGTGATAATTAATTTCATTAATACCTTGACTATTATCAAAATCTGGTTTAGCATCATCTCTAGATTATTGATAGAGACTCTCATTAAGCTCCAACTAATCATAGGACTCAAATCTGAAAAAATCTGACAAACATCGAATTACGGCTATTAGCAGTAATTCTGAGTTAATGCCTCACCGTGACCATAACTTTTAGGGCCATATAGGACTATAAAATGACTGTTTGCTTAGAAAACCAGTTGAATTTACTTGAATCCACGAACTTAGTCGATATTCTGCGCTATCGGGGAGAATATCAACCCGATAAATCCGCTTACACTTTCTTAGCAGATGGAGAAACAGAAACCGATCAGCTAACTTATGGAACATTACTCGCGTCAGCAGAAGCGATCGCGGTTGAACTACAATCACGCATTTCCCCAGGCGATCGGGCGTTATTACTCTATCCATCGGGTTTAGAGTTTATTTCCGCTTTTTTTGGCTGTTTATTAGCTGGTGTTGTGGCTATTCCCGTTAATTTGCCCAAGAAGAACCAAAAAATGAAGCGAGTGGCTTCTATTCTCGAAAATGCACAAACAAACGTCATTTTAAGCACTCAGTCTCAAATATCAGCCTTAGCCTCTCAATTAGCGTTAGAAAACGTAACTTATCTCGCAACAGATACCTTAAATAAAGAAAAGAATTCCCAGTTTCAAATAATAGAGATATCAGGAGATACCTTAGCTTTTTTGCAATATACCTCTGGTTCAACTGGCGATCCCAAAGGAGTGATGGTTAGTCATGAAAATATCTTAACTAACTTACTGGATCAAGATTTAGGGGCAAAACACGATCAAGATAGCGTAATCGTCACTTGGTTACCAGCTTTTCACGATATGGGGCTACTTTATGGCATTTTATTCCCTGTTTACAAAGGAATTACCTGTTATATGATGCCCCCCATCGCCTTTTTACAGCGTCCTATTCGTTGGTTACAAGTCATTTCTAAATATGGTGGAACTCACACGGCGGCCCCTAATTTTGCCTATCAGCGTTGTGTTGATAAGATTACAGAAGAACAAATCAAAGCGTTAGACTTAAAAGGGTGGAAAGCTGCGTTTAATGGTGCAGAACCCATAAAAATAGCAACTTTAAAAGAATTTGCTCAAAAATTTCACCCTTGTGGCTTTAATTTCCAAACTTTTTGTCCTGCTTATGGGTTAGCCGAAGCAACGTTAAAAGTCACAACCGTCACTAAAGATCAGCTGATTCAAGTTTGTCAGGTTGAGAAAGAAGCTTTAAGTCAAAATAGAATTGTTATAACCGATAACTTAGATAATTCTCAACTATTAGTTAGTTGTGGACAGACAGAAATTGACACAGAGATAGCTATTGTCAACCCAGACACCCTGCAACGCTGTCAAAACGATGAAGTGGGAGAAATTTGGGTTAAGGGAAAAACCATAGCGCGAGGGTATTGGCAACGTCCTGAAGCGACACAAGAGACATTTTGTGCAACTATCGCAGATACGGGGGAAAGTCCGTATTTACGCACAGGAGATAATGGTTTTCTTTATCAAGGTCAACTTTACATCACCGGACGGCTCAAAGATGTCATTATTATTCGGGGAGGTAACTATTATCCCCAAGATATTGAACAGAGTGTGATTGAATCTCATCCTGACTTATTGGCTGATTGTAGCGCAGCTTTTACCATAGAAGTGGAGGGAGAAGAACAATTAGTGATTGTTCAAGAAGTGGCAAGAACTGCGATAAGACGGTTAAATGAAGTAGAGGTAATAGAAGCTATTTGTCAAGCGGTTTTTGAAGCATTTGAATTGTCTGTTTATGCCATTGCTTTAATTAAACCAGCCTCCATTCCTAAGACTTCGAGTGGTAAGATTCAGCGTCGTTTGTGTCGTCAACAATTTCTAAATGATCAACTTAAATTAGTTAGTAATTGGATAAACCCGACAGCAAAAAAAGGTCTGACTGATGATCGAAATGAGAAGGAAAGTTTAGGTCATTCGGTTATTTCAAGAGAGGATATAACAGCAAGAGATATTCAAGATTGGTTGGTTACTTATTTTTCTAAAATATTAAACAAAAAACCTCAAAACCTTAGTATAAATACTCCTTTAGCCAATTATGGATTAGATTCTGTTATAGGAATTGAACTAATTGAAGCCTTGGAAAAATGGTTGAATATTGAAATTGAACCCACCATTTACTATGACTATCCTACCATTAAAGCTTTAGCAGAAGGATTAGCAGAAGAAATCAATGAATAAAAAAATACGAATTTTGTTAATTTTAATAGGAAAGATTCTGTGAGGGAAAATGGTTAACAATAAATCAAGAAAAGACATTGCTATCATTGGTATGGGTTGTCGTTTTCCAGGGGCAAAACATCCCCAAGAATTTTGGGAATTATTGAAAACGGGCAAAAATGCCGTTACAGAAGTCCCATTGCAACGATGGGATATTGAAAAATATTATCATCAAGATCCTGATATTCCAGGGACCATGAATACACGCTGGGGTGGTTTTCTCCATAATATTGATCAATTTGATGCTCATTTTTTCGGCATTTCTCCCCGTGAATGTCAACATTTAGATCCCCAACAGCGATTAATTTTAGAAGTGGCTTGGGAAGCGTTAGAAGACGGGGGTATTATTCCTGAAACCCTGAGTGGTAGTCAGACAGGGGTATTTATGGGACTGAGTAACCAAGACTATCATCGTCTTTTGTATCAAGATGCAGCCCGTTGTGATGCTTATTGTAGTACCGGGACTTCTCCAGCGATCGCAGCTAATCGCTTATCCTATTTATTAAATTTACAAGGGCCCAGTTTAACCCTTGACACCGCTTGTGCCTCTTCTTTGGTTGCGGTTCATTTAGCTTGTGGCAGTTTACAACAAAAAGAATCAAATCTCGCCTTAGTTGGGGGAGTTAACCTAATTATTTCACCCAATCAAACCATTGCCTTTTCTCGCAACCGTATGATGTCCCCTGATGGTAAATGTAAGACCTTTGATGCAGGGGCCAATGGATATGTGCGAGGAGAAGGATGTGGGGTTGTTGTCTTGAAACCCTTAGAAGATGCGATAAGAGACGGAAACAATATTAAAGCCATCATTCGGGGTTCAGCTATCAATCAAGATGGGTTAAGTCAAGGATTAACCGCCCCTAATAGCTTGGCGCAACAACGAGTCATTCGTCAAGCATTAGCCAATGCAGAGGTGAACCCTTCCGATATTAGTTATGTAGAAACCCACGGGACGGGGACATCTTTAGGGGACCCCATTGAGGTTAAGTCTCTTAAAAAAGTGTTAATGAAGGGACGAAATACAGAGCAAACCTGCTGGTTAGGGTCAGTTAAGACCAATATTGGTCATTTAGAGTCGGCTGCGGGGATAGCAGGGTTAATTAAAACGGTGTTATGTTTGCAAAACAGAGAAATTCCTGCGGTTTTACATTTTGAGGCGTTAAACCCTTATATTTCTTTGAAAAAGACTACTTTTGTCATTCCCACAACCTGTGAACCCTGGAACATCCAACAAGGGTCACGGTTAGCTGGCGTGAGTTCCTTTAGTTTTGGGGGAACCAATGCCCATCTTATTGTAGAAGAAGCTGCGGTTTTGGGTGATCAGAACAACGCAGACATCGCCAAAAATAACATTGAACGTCCGGTACATCTTCTTACCCTTTCAGCCAAAACTCAGAAAGCGTTAGGAAATTTAGTACAAGATTATTACAGTTATTTACAATCTCCTCAAACTCCGACCCTTGCTGACATCTGTTTTAGTGCCAATACTGGCCGTTCGACCTTTGAGTATGGTTTAGCCATCGTGTCTCAGTCTCTTGAACAGTTAAAACAGCAGTTAGAAGGGTTAATGAGAGGGGAAACGGTGGTTGGTTGTTTTCAGGGACAAATAACAGAAGAAAGTGATCCAAGGGTGGCTTTTTTGTTTACGGGACAGGGTTCTCAATATGTAAACATGGGTCAACAATTGTATGAAACGTCTCCTATTTTTCGTCAGGTTATTGATGAATGCGATCACATTTTAAAGCCTTATTTAGATGACCCCCCCCTCGCCCCCCCTTATCAAGGTGGGGGAATAGATGACCCCCCCCTCGCCCCCCCTTATCAAGGTGGGGGAATAGATGACCCCCCCCTCGCCCCCCCTTATCAAGGTGGGGGAATAGATGAGACGATTTATACACAACCGGCTTTGTTTTCCATTGAATATGCTTTGGCTAAACTATGGCAGTCATGGGGGGTTCATCCTACGGTTGTTATGGGTCATAGTGTGGGGGAATATGTAGCAGCTTGTATCGCTGGCGTGTTTAGTTTAGAAGATGGGTTAAAACTGATTGCGGCTAGAGGTAAATTGATGCAAGCTTTACCTAAAAATGGCTCAATGGTGGCTGTTTTAGGGACATTAGAACAAGTAGATAGTATTATTAAACCCTATGAAGATAAGGTAGCGATCGCCGCTATTAATGGGCCCAGAAGTTTAGTGATATCTGGGGAAAATAAGGCGATCAACGAAGTTATTAAGGGTTTAAAAGAGCAAGAGATTAAAACAAAAAAATTAATCGTTTCTCATGCTTTTCATTCTCCGTTGATGCAGCCAATGTTAGAGGAATTTAAGAAAGTTGCTGAAGAGATTAACTATTCTTTGCCTAACATTGAAATCATTTCTAATGTCACGGGATGTTCTATTAAAGAAGAAATGACGAAACCTGACTATTGGGTTAATCATGTTACGTCACCGGTTAACTTTTATGGGGGTTTTCAAAGTTTATTAAAGGAAGATTGTGACATCTTGTTAGAAATTGGTGCTAAACCTATTTTATTAACTATGGGTAGAATGATTATTGAAGATAAGCAAGAAAAAACTTATCATTATTTACCTAGTTTACGTCCTGGTAAGGCTGACTGGGAACAAATGTTAGAGAGTTTAGCTCAATTATCAATCAAAGGATATCAAATTAATTGGCAGCAATTTGAACAAGATTATAATCGTTCTTTTGTTTCTATTCCCACCTATCCCTGGCAACGTTCCCGTTATTGGTTTGAGGAATCTTCCTCTGACTTGAAAACTCAAGAAACCTCTAATCTATCAAGAAAAATAGAAAGAATTAAAAACAAGATTAATATTGTTAATCATGATTCTTCATTGGAAAACTCTGAGTTTGTTGAGCAAATAAAAAATAGTTTTAAAAATGAACAATTATTGTTAATTATCGAATATGTACAAGAACAAGTAGCCCTAGTTCTTGGGTTAGATAAATCTCAGGCACCCGGAGCCAAAGTAGGATTTTTTCAAATGGGGATGGACTCTTTAATGGCAGTAGAATTAAGGAATAAATTAGAAGCGACTTTTGGGTTAGCTTTATCAACCACATTGGCTTTTACTTATCCTAATATACAAACCTTATCAACTTATTTATTAGAGCGTCTTAACCAGAGATGGAAAAGAGAAAAACTACGGGGAGGAAGACATAAATTTCCCTTGGATAAATTACAAAAAAATAGAAAAATTAAGACTAACAAAAGTCTTCACAGTTTAGTCAAAGAAATCAACCAATATTCTGATGAAGAAGTGGAAGCATTAATTAAGAAAAAAATCACAGAAATTTTAAACGAGTAAGTCATCAAACCCCCATCAAATAATACAAAAATTTTGAAATATTGACTGATAAAACAATGGCTCAGGATACCGTAAAAATTGCTCATTTATCTCCTATTAAACAAGCATTCCTTGCCCTAGAAGAAATGCAAAATAAACTAACAGAAAAAGAAAATAAAAATGAAGAGGCGATCGCTATTATTGGTCTGGGTTGTCGCTTTCCAGGAGGGGGCAATGATCCCGAAAGTTTCTGGCAACTGTTAAAGGATAAGAGAGATGCGGCGATTAAAATCCCTACAAGCCGTTGGAAATCACAAAAAAAAGAACATTTTGGTAGCTTTTTAAATATTCCTGTTGATCAGTTTGATGCTTCCTTTTTTGGGGTTGCCCCCCGTGAAGCTAAATATCTTGACCCCCAACAACGGTTATTATTAGAAATTAGTTGGGAAACCTTAGAATATGGAGCAATATCACCTAATAGCTTAAAAGATAGCCAAACAGGGGTATTTATCGGCATTAATTCCTCAGATTACCTACAATTACAACTAAACGACAAGGATCTCGATGCCTACGCCTTCACGGGAAACACCCCCAGTGTAGCAGCCGGACGACTCTCTTATTATTTAGGACTACAAGGACCAACTTTAGCCATAGACACCGCTTGTTCTTCCTCTCTGGTTGCCGTTCATCTTGCTTGTCAAAGTTTACGGAACCGAGAATGTTCTCTGGCCTTAGCAGGGGGAGTTAACCTGATGTTGGCCCCTCAACCCTACGCTATCCTCTCTAAGATGCAAGCATTAGCCAAAGATGGACGCTGCAAAACCTTCGATGCTAATGCGGACGGTTATGGACGGGGAGAAGGATGTGGGATGGTGTTACTGAAGCGATATAAAGATGCGATCGCCGATAATGATCAAATTTTAGCAGTCATTCGCGGAACGGCCATTAACCATGATGGGTCCAGTAGTGGGTTAACGGTTCCCAACGGCCTAGCGCAAGAAAAGGTCATTAAAGACGCTTTAGGCAACGGACAAGTTGCCCCCCATCAAGTCAATTATATCGAGGTTCACGGCACAGGAACCGCCCTAGGAGACCCCATTGAGGTAGAGGCGTTAAGCAATGTCTATGGCTACCAGAGAACGGCGGAAAATCCCTTAATTTTGGGGTCAGTCAAGACCAATATTGGCCATTTAGAAGCAGCCGCCGGTATTGCCAGTTTAATTAAAGTTGTCCTCAGTTTACAACATCAAGAATTACCGGCCCATTTGCACTTAAAAACCCTTAATCCTGGGATTTCTTGGGATAATTTACCGTTAACCATTGCTATGGAGAAAATGGACTATATAAGACGGGATAATTCACCGAGAATGGCTGGTATTAGTTCATTTGGCATGAGTGGGACCAATGCCCATCTTATTGTAGAAGAAGCCCCCCAACCCTCTTTAGAAAGAGGGGCAAGAGAACGACCTTTGCACATTTTGACCTTATCTGCCAAGACGGAGAAGGCATTACAAGATTTAATTCAAAAATATCGCACCTATCTACAATCTCCTAATAGTCCTACTTTAGCTAATCTCTGTTATACCGCCAACGTAGGGCGATCGCATTTTGATTATCGTTGCTATGCCCTTGCTTCTACCTTACCTGAGTTATCTCAACAGTTAGACACTTTATCCGAATCGATAAAAAAGGTGAAAAAACAGTCAAAAATTGCCTTTTTATTCACGGGACAAGGTTCTCAATACATCAATATGGGACGGGAGTTATACGAAACCTCTCCTTTATTTCATAATATTATTAATCAATGCGATCGGATTTTACAAAGTTATTTAAATGAGTCTTTAATTAATGTTTTATATGATCCCACCCTTGCCCCTCTTAGTCAGGGAGGTGGGGGAATAGATGACCCCCCCTTAGCCCCCCCTTATCAAGGTGGGGGAATAGATGACCCCCCCTTAACCCCCCCTTATCAAGGTGGGGGAATAGATGAAACGATTTATACACAACCGGCTTTATTTTCTCTTGAATATGCTTTGGCTAAACTGTGGCAATCTTGGGGTATTCATCCTGATGTGGTCATGGGGCATAGTGTGGGGGAATATGTAGCCGCTTGTCTGGCTGGGGTTTTCAGTTTAGAAGATGGGTTAAAATTGATCGCAGCTAGGGCAAAGTTAATGGAGTCGTTACCGCAACAGGGTAAAATGGCGGTTGTTTTTGCCTCTGAAATAGAGACTAAGCAGATTATCAAAAATTTTGATGTAGAAATAGCTGCTATTAATGGCCCTCGATGCTGTGTGATTACAGGGGAAAGATTAGCCATTGATGAGACTGTTAAAAAAGTAGAATCTTTAGGGATAGAAAGTCGTTCACTAACGGTTTCTCAAGGGTTTCATTCTCATTTAATTGATCCTATGTTAGATAAGTTTAGAAATGTAGCAAAAGAGATCAATTATGCTTTGCCTAATATGCCCATAATTTCTACGGTTACAGGGAAACGAATTCAACCTCAAGACGTAATTAATGCTGATTATTGGCTTAAAAATTGTCGTCAAACGGTGCAATTTTTTAGAGGGATGCAAACCCTATCTGAACAAAACTATGACATCTTTTTAGAGATCGGGCCAAGTCCCACCTTGATAGGAATGGGCCGCCGTTGCTTACCAGAAAATGTGGGGGTATGGTTGCCATCCTTGCGATCAAACCAGTCTAACTGGGAAACGATGTTACAGAGTTTAGGGGAATTATACCGTTGTGGGATTGAAATAGATTGGCAACAGTTCGATCAAGACTATCCTCGTTTTCGTCTTCCGTTACCCACTTATCCTTTCCAAAGACAGTCTTATTGGTTGGATACCCTTCCTAACCCTCAAACCCCTTCATCCCTACCCGAAAACGCATTTTATCAGAGGGTTTGGCAACCCCAACCGAAACAACCACAAGATCAACTCACTGGGGGCCATTGGTTACTGTTTGCCGACGATGGCAATGTGGCTATTACTCTAGCGCAAGAGTTAGAAGCAGAGGGACATCATTGTTATTTGGTGTTTCCGGGTGGGGAATATCAAAGCATCTCAGAGAAACAATGGACCATCAATATCCGTAACCCCCAAGACTTTCACCGGTTGCTGAAAACCCTTCCCCGTTGCGATCGCATTGTTCATTGTTGGAACCTCAATAGTCACGCCACCGACGCATTAACCCCCCAAACCTTACAAAATGATCAGTTACGCAACTGTGGTAGTCTGTTATATCTGGTACAAGCATTAAATACCGTTTCCTTGAACCCTCGTTTATGGGTAGTGACTCAGGGAACGTTTAATGAAGAGTTACTACTAGAGACTGCAAGGGAGCAGGGAGCAGGGAGCAGGGAGAGTTTACAACCAGTTAAAAATAAGGAAGAAACTTTATCCCTTTCTCAAACACCAGTCTGGGGGTTAGGTCGAGTTATTGCCCTAGAATATCCTGATATTTGGGGCGGTTTAATTGATATTTCCCTAGAATATAGTAAAAATGTGATAAATGGTTTACGAGAAGAACTATTAAACCCAGAAATTGCCTCAGAGGTGGCTTTAACTTCTCAACAGCGTTATGTGTCTCGTTTGGTTGCATCCCCCCCTAACCCCCCCTTGGTAAGGGAGGGGAAAGACAATGGAGAGTTTTCTATGTCTGATCAAGGATCTTATGTAGTAACAGGGGGTTTAGGAGGGTTAGGACTCAAATTATCGGCTTGGATGGTTGAAAATGGCGCAAAGCATCTAATTTTACTGGGTCGAAGTCAAGCCAAACCGGAAGCAAAAGCTGTTATTGCAGACTTACAACAGCAAGGAGTCACCATCGAAGTTAAGCAAGTGGATGTCTGTGATGCTGAAGCAGTGGCTAACCTATTACAAGACAATGACGATATACGGGGTATTGTTCATTTAGCCGGCTGTTTAGATGATGGGGTATTAATTAATCAAAGTTGGCCACGGTTTGAAAAAGTTCTTTCTCCTAAACTTATGGGGGCATGGAATTTACATCAATATTCTCAACATTTATCGTTAGATTTTTTCGTTTGTTTCTCTTCTATCGCTTCGGTTTTAGGGTCGCCTGGACAGGGAAATTATGCTGCAGGTAATGCGTTTTTAGATAGCTTATCTGACTATCGTAATAGTCGTAATTTACCAACTTTAACCATTAACTGGGGTCCTTGGGCAGAAACAGGTATGGCGGCTAATCTGACAAATAATAGTGAGAAACGATGGGAAAATGCCGGTGTTGACTTAATTGAACTTGATCAAGGATTAGCCACTTTAAAGGGACTGCTACAAGAAAAGGTGAGTCAAACAGCCGTTTTTCCTGTTGATTGGAAAAAGTTCTTACAACAGTTTCCTATTTATCAAAATAATGGGTTATTATCTGAGATTATTAAACAGCATAATTTACAACCAAAAGCAAGCTTATGGGAACAATTACAACCCTTATCTACTAAAAAAAGAAAAGCCCTATTAATCGAAAAAATACAAGAAGATGTTACCCTATCTTTGGGGTTAAACGCTCAAGAAAATTTAGAGACCCAATTAGGGTTTTTCGACTTAGGAATGGACTCATTAATGGCCTTAGAATTTAGACAACGTTTACAAACTCGGTTAGGGCGATCGCTTCCTAATACCCTAACTTTTGATTACCCCAATATTGAAGCAATTAGTAACTATATTTTAGAACAATTTAAAGATGAAACTGAAACTCAAAAAGAGAGTAAAACCCAAGAAAAAAATGAATTTCAAGAACTAGAAGGACTTTCCGATGAAGAATTATCAGCTTTTATTGATAGTGAATTTAACCAAATTATAGAAACCTAACCTTAACATTGGTAGGGGTGAACGGCCATCAAACCCTACCAAAAACCTGATTTTAAAACCCTAACCTAATAAAAATTGCTAGAAAAATGAACAGTCAAAACAATAATTCTAACCAACTTTCCCCCTTACAAAAAGCGGCCTTAGCCGTCAAAGAAATGCGGGCTAAACTAGAGAAAATGGAACGGTCACAGACTGAACCTATCGCCATCGTCGGGATGGGTTGCCGATTTCCTGGCGGTATCAATAGTCCGGCTGCCTTTTGGGAAGCATTATCTCAAGGGATAGACGCAATCACAGATATTCCTGAAAATCGCTGGAATGTGGACGCTTACTATGATAATAACCCAGATATTCCAGGGAAAAGCTACAGTAAACGAGGAGGCTTTATTGACAAGATAGACGAGTTTGACGGCGAGTTTTTCGGCCTCTCTCCTAGGGAAATAAACCCCATGGACCCCCAACAACGACTATTATTAGAAGTCAGTTGGGAAGCCTTAGAAAATGCGGCCATTGCCCCTCGAACCCTCATGGGGAGTCAAACCGGTGTCTTTTTAGGCATCAGTGTCAACGAATATAGTGAGGCCGCAGTTGAGGGAAACCCTAATGACATCGATGTTTACACCGCTACCGGCAACGCCTTAAGTATTGCTGCGGGCCGTCTTTCCCATTATTACGGTTTCCAGGGTCCTGCGTTAGTCATCGATACGGCCTGTTCTTCTTCTTTAGTAGCCATTCACCTCGCTTGCCAAAGCTTACGGAAGCAAGAATGCGATATGGCAGTAACAGGGGGTAGTTTTTTCATGTTATCCCCCAATAGTCTGATTTCTGTCGCAAAAATGAAAGCCTTATCTCCTGACGGCTATTGTAAGACCTTTGATGCTGCGGCCGATGGTTACGTTAGGGGGGAAGGTTGCGGCCTGGTGGTGTTAAAACGCCTTTCTGATGCAGTGGCCAACGGAGACAACATTTTAGGGGTTATTCGTGGGACCGCAACCAACCAAGATGGCCGCAGTAGCGGGTTAACGGTTCCCAATGGCCAGGCCCAGCAAGCTTGCATTCGGGCAGCCCTCAAAGATGGCAAGGTTGACCCCTCTCAGGTTAATTATATCGAAACTCACGGGACAGGAACCTCCTTAGGGGACCCCATAGAAGCTAAGGCGTTGACAGATGTTTTCTGCAAAGATGGCAGAGACACCCCTTTAACCTTGGGGTCTGTAAAAACCAATATTGGTCATTTAGAAGCGGCTGCCGGGGTAGCTAGTTTCATTAAAGTGGTGTTAGGGTTACAAAATAAGCAAATTCCGCCTCATTTACACTTAAAACAGTTAAATCCTCTCATTGAAGGACTGCCTATTCATATTCCGACTCAACTCACTCCGTGGACGATTAAAGAGGGTGAAAAACGCATGGCCGGGGTTAGTTCTTTTGGCTTTAGTGGAACCAACGCCCATCTTATTATTGAGGAATGGAATACAGAGAAGGCAGGAGGCAGAGGGCAGGAGGCAGGAGGTTATTTTTTATTACCTTTATCTGCTAAAAAGGGTCAAGCTTTGAAAGGGTTAGCTAAGGAGTATCACAACTTTTTAAATAATCATCCTGAGATTAAGTTAGAAGATGTATGTTATACGGCTGCGGTGGGTCGAGATCATTTTAATTATCGGTTTGCTGCGGTGGGTCAAACTAGAGAAGATTTGCAACAAGAATTAGTTAATTTTCTTGAGTCAGATGAGAGTCAACCGAGTCCCAAAAAGCCGAAAATTGCCTTTTTATTTACGGGTCAAGGGTCACAATATATCAACATGGGTTATGACCTTTATCAAAACTATTCGGTGTTTCGAGAGACATTGAATGAGTGTAATGACCTTTTAAATTCTTATTTAGAAATCCCTCTATTAGAAGTTTTATATGAAAGGAAAGATAAAAGTTTATTAGAGCAAACTGTTTACAGTCAACCGGCTTTATTTTCCCTCGAATATGCCTTAGTTAAACTCTGGGAATCTTGGGGGGTTGAACCTGATATTATGATGGGTCATAGTGTGGGGGAATATGTAGCGGCTTGTGTGGCTGGAATCTTTAGTTTAACAGATGCTTTAAAACTCATTGCTTGTCGGGGTCGGTTGATGAATGAATTACCCCAAACTGGCGCAATGGTAGCTATCTTGACATCGGAAAAAGAGGTAAAAAAGATCCTGAGTCAGTTAGAGAGTCAGATTAGTATTGCTGCTGTCAACGGCCCGAAGAATGTGGTTATTTCTGGAGAAAAAGAAGCCATCCAAAAAGGGATAACTAAGTTAGAAAATGAAGGAATTGAAACCAAATATTTGAATGTTTCTCATGCTTTCCATTCACCCTTAATGGAACCAATGATCAAAGAATTTTCAGCAGTGGCTAAGGAAATCACTTATCATCAGCATGAGATAGATATTGTTTCTAATTTAGGCGAAACCACGGAAAACATGGCAACTGCTGACTACTGGTGTCGTCATATTATGAAAAAGGTTCAATTTTTTGAAGGAATCAAAACATTAGAAAGTAAAAACTATCAACTATTTTTAGAAATGGGGTCAATGCCAACCCTAACGAAGAGGGGACAACGCTGTTTTGATAATTTAACTAATACGGTTTGGCTGGCTTCTCTTCATCCTCAACAGTCTGATCAATCCCTGATTTTTAAATGCCTAAAAACTTTATATTCTCAAGGTTTAGATATTCATTGGCATGAGGTTTATAAAAGTCACCAATCTCAACAGAAAATTTCTCTACCAACCTATGCTTTTCAAAGAAAAAAATATTGGCACAATCAAAACAGGAGACAGGAGACAGAGGACAGACGGATAAGAATAGAACCCGATAAAACCATCAATTCTCCTCTGTTAGATCGCCGTATTCCTTCCCCTTTACAAGCCATTCAATTTCAATCAACAATTAATCTCGATCGCTTGCCTTTAGTTAAGGATCATTGTATCAATGGTATTCCCTTAATGAACTTAGTGGTTTACCTAGAAATTCTCTCAGAAGGTGTTAAAGAAGTTTGGGATCAACTCCTAGGAGAGGTCAAAAATTTAAAAATTATTGAAGCGTTAACCTTTCCCGATGAAAATAGTCATAATATCCAACTTATTTTAAACCCTACTGATGAGAAAACCGTCGAATTTCAAATCTTTAGTCAAAGGGATGCTTCTCAGTTAAAGTGGAAACTTCACGCCGTTGGAACTGTATTATTAGAAACTCCAAAAATTTCAAAAGACTCTCCAAAAAATGTAAATTTATCTTGCATTTCTAAGACAGATTGTGATATTATCTTAAAAGATAGATTCTATAAAAATCTTGAAGAAAAAGGGATTGTTCTTGGCCCAAGCTGTCAACAAATAGAACAAATCTGGCGAAAAGATCAAGAAGCCATAGCGAGTATTAACCCTAGTTCTCCTAACCCTTATTATTTGCCCTTAGGAGAAGTGGACGCTTGGATTCAACTACTTTCAGCCATTTTTCAGCAAGATTCAGCCACTTACTTACTTACCGGTCTAGAAAGCTTTCGTTCTTACTCCTTAAGCCATTTTACCTCCCACAAATCCCACACCCCTCTAACTCCTCACACTCCCCTGTATTGGGGGTATAGCCAGTTAACCCACAGTCAAGATCAAGGAAAGACCGTCTTTGGACACCTTTCTCTTTATGATAACGACGGTAACTTAGTGGCTGAGATAATCAACGCTGAGTTAAAACGGGTAAAATTTGACAAAATTAGAGATAAACAAAACAATGTAGGAGAAAAACTGCAAAAAATTACTCGTCAACAACTGTTAGATGCTAATTTAACAGATTGTCACAGGTTAATAGCCACCTATATTAAACAAACCTTAGCCCGATCATTGCAAGTATCCCCCAGCGAGATCGACGCTGAACAGTCTTTAATCAACCTTTTAGACTCTTTAATGGCCATGGAATTAAGAAGTCATTTAGAACGGGATCTGGGGTTATCTGCGTCCCTCGAACAACTGTTAGGCGATCGCAGTATTCAACAACTGGCCAGCAGTTTGCAAGAACAAATTACCATTACTCAGATGACAACTTCAACCCCAAACAGTAACCATGAGGACTTTGAGGAAATGACATTGTAACAGTGATCACTTACCAGTTATCAGTTATCAGTTAGGAAAATTAGTGAATATGAATTTAAATCAATTATTAACAGAATTATCTCAAGCTGGTGTTCAACTTTGGACGGAAAATGATCAATTAAAAATCCGTGCAGGTAAAGGAGTATTAACGGACGAATATAAAGCATTACTCAAGGAAAATAAAACAGATATAATAAAGCTTTTACAACAAAATAAGCAAGCAAAAAATACTGGCTTACCCCCGATTATTGCCGATCCTGAGCATCGTTATCAGCCCTTTCCTTTAACGGATATGCAGCACGCTTTCTGGGTGGGTCGCATGGGAGTTTTAGAATTAGGCAATGTCGCCAACCATGGTTATTATGAAATTGAAGGATATGATTTAAATTTAGATAGTTTAAACTGGGCATTAAACCAACTGATTAACCGTCATGATATGCTACGAGCAGTTATGTTACCCGACGGAAGACAACAGGTATTAAAAGAAGTTTCTGACTACAAAATTAAAACCACAGATTTAAGAAAAAAAGATCAAAATACAATTAATAAGTATTTAAATAGCATTCGTCAAGAAATGTCTCACCAAGTTTTACCCTGGGACAAATGGCCATTATTTGAATTTCGAGCAACCCTTTTAGACGAGAATAAAATCAGGTTACATATTAGCTATGATTTACAAATTTTTGATGCTTGGAGTCTCTTTAGATTATTTGAAGAATGGTTTCAACTCTCTCAAGATTCTCAAGCCAGTTTACCTAATTTAGAGTTTACCTTTCGGGACTATATTTATGCTGAAAAAGCCTTACAAGAAACGGAACTTTATCAACAATCCCGTGATTATTGGTTAAGTCGAATTTCCAGTTTACCCCCTGCCCCTGATCTCCCTTTAGCCAAAAATCCAACCACTATTAAAAAACATCAATGTCAACGGTTTAAGGGTGAATTGGATCGTCGTACTTGGCAACAGTTAAAACAACGGGCCAAACAGTTGGGCATGACCGGATCGGGGGTGTTACTGGCTGCCTTTAGTGAAGTGTTAACCCGATGGGGAAAAAGTCCCCAATTTACCTTAAATTTAGCCTTATTTAACCGTCTTCCCTTTCATCCTGACATTCACAACATTTTAGGGGACTTTACCTCTGTCACTCTTCTGTCTGTGGATAACTCAGCCCTAGACACCTTTCAACAACGGGCCCAACGACTGCAACAACAACTATGGCAAGACCTGGATCATCGCTATTTTAGTGGGGTTCGGGTGATGCGAGAATTAAACCGTCTTCGCAGAGATGTTCCCACCGCTATGCCCATTGTTTTTACCAGTACCCTAGGGTTTGAAGCCTTGGGACAAGGCACTTCCACCTTTGATCGCCTGGGTAAAATGGTGTATGGAGTCAGTCAAGCGTCACAAGTTTGGCTTGATCATCAAGTCAGTGAACAACAGGGCTGTTTAAACTTTACCTGGGACGCGGTAGACGAGTTATTCCCCCCAGGTATGATCAATGATATGTTTGAGTCCTATTGTTCGTTGCTGCAACAGTTAGCCACCTCTGGAGACGTTTGGCAGCAAACCAGCTTAGACTTACTCCCTGCCTCTCAAGTCGCCCAAAGGGAGGCTATTAACGCCACCGAGATGGCTTTACCTGATGTGACGTTATGGGACTTATTTACTAAACAAGTCCGTCAAACCCCAGATAATGCGGCGGTGATTACATCAAAACGCACTTTAACCTATGAACAACTGTATCAACAAGCTTCTGCGATCGCCCATCAACTCCAGCAGTTAGGGGCCAAACCCAATCAATTAATTGCTGTGTTGATGGAAAAAGGATGGGAGCAAATTGTAGCAGTTATGGGCATTTTAGGGTCTGGGGCTGCCTATGTTCCCATTGATCCCAATCTCCCTCAAGAACGCATTGATTATCTTCTAGAAAATAGTCAAGTTGACGTTATTTTAACTCAGTCGAAAGAAGGGAACCCCCCCTACCCCCCCTTGGTAAGGGGGGAAGGCAAGAGTCGAACTATCATCTCTGTCGATAAAAACCCGACACCCCACACCCGACACCCCACACCCCACACCCCTGTTGCTGAGCTTGCCGAAGTACACACCCCCGACGATCTCGCCTACGTCATCTACACCTCCGGAACCACTGGTTTACCCAAAGGAGTGATGATCCCTCATCGTAACGTGGTTAATGTTGTCACCTATACAAATCAACGGTTTGGGGTGAAGGAAAGCGATCGCATCCTTGCGTTAACATCCCTTAATCATGATCTCTCAGTCTATGACATTTTCGGACCGTTAAGCGCCGGGGCCGCCATTGTATTACCCGATGCTGAGAGGGTGAAAGATGCCCAACACTGGACCGAGTTGATGCAGCAAGAAAATGTGACCCTGTGGAACTCTGTACCGACCATGATGGAGATGTTGCTAGAATACTTAGAAAATAACCAAGATTCAGCCCCAGACAGTTTAAGATTAGCTATTTTGGGGGGTGACTGGTTGCCCTTAAGTTTACCCAACCGTTTAAAATCATTGATCGAGGGGGTGACACTCTTAAGTATAGGCGGACCGACGGAAACCACCATTTGGAACATTGGTTACGAAGTGGATAGGGTTGATCCCAACTGGAAGAGTATCCCCTACGGTAAACCCATGGGGAATAGTAAATATTATGTTTTGAATGAACGATTAGAAGATTGTCCGGTGGGAGTTCCGGGTCAGATGTATTGTGCTGGTGTCCAGGTAGCAAAGGGTTATTGGAATAACGAAGAAAAAACCCACGAAAAATTTATTATTCATCCAAAAACAGGAGAAATAATTTATGGTACAGGGGATTTAGGTTGTTATATTCCTGATGGCAATATTAGAATTTTAGGACGAGTTGACTTTCAAATTAAGATCAGAGGTCATCGCATTGAACCGTCAGAAATTGAGTCAATTTTGTTGAAACACCTTGACATAAAATCTGCTTTAGTTAATTATAGTAATGGAAAATTAAGTGCCTACCTCATTCCTCACTCTGATTCATGCCCTGAAGTTGAAGGAATCAAAACTTATCTAAAAGAAAAGTTACCCGATTATATGATTCCTTCTTACTTCTTCTTTTTAGACTCATTTCCTTTATCCACTAATGGAAAAATTGATCGCCTAGCGTTACCGCAGTTTGATGAGGTTAATGATAGCAACGATGATAATTATGTTGCTCCACAAACAGAATTAGAAAAAATTATTTCTGATACCTGGAAAGAAGTATTAGAAGTAGATAAAATAGGCGTTAATCGTAACTTTTTTGACTTAGGAGGAAATTCCTTACTTATTACTAAAGTTTATAATGGTTTAAAGCAGTCTTTACCAGAAAATAGTAAAAACTTCTCTGTGGTTGAACTGTTTAAATATCCCACAATTACAGCCTTTATTAATTACTTAAATCAACAAGACAATTCAGAGAATAAAGCCCATGATAATCAAAAATTAGCTAACAATATCAAAAAAGGCAAAAATCGCATTCAAGAAAGGCGAAAAAGACTTAAAAGAAATTAAAATTTTAATCAACTATTAACTATTAACTATCATGAACTTTGAACAAAACGGCTTAGAAATTGCAATTATCGGTGTTTCGGGAAGATTCCCAGGCAGTAACAGTGTAGAAGACTTTTGGCAAAACCTTCTAGATGGTAAAGAATTGACTTCTATCTTTTCTCAAAACAATGGGGAAAAAATCGAAGCCGGATCAATCTTAAAAGATGTGGAGAAATTTGATGCTTCCTTTTTTGGTTTTAATCCCAGAGAAGCCGAAATGTTAGATCCTCAACATCGTTTTGTATTAGAAACAGCCTGGGAAGCCTTAGAAACCGCAGGGTATGATTCCGAAAGAGAAAAACGTCCCATTGGTGTCTTTGCCGGGGTGGGATTAAGTACCTATTGGATCAATAATATTTATGTCCATCCTAAAAAATTTGATAGTCGAGATGGCCTACAAAATGTGATCAGTTTTGATAAAGATTATGTGCCGACTTTGGTTTCCTATAAATTGAATTTAACAGGGCCCAGTGTTAGTGTGGGAACCGCTTGTTCGAGTTCATTAGTAGCGGTTCACTTAGCCTGTCAAAGCTTACTCGCAGGAGAATGTGATATAGCCCTAGCCGCAGGGGTTTCTGTCAAAATACCGCAAAATGAGACTACTTTATGCCCAGGGGAAGTGGTTTCTCCTGAAGGCAAATGTCGGACCTTTGATGCCAATGCAAAAGGCATTGTCGGGGGTAATGGGGTGGGCGTTGTCACCCTAAAGCGCCTAGAAGATGCGATCGCTGATCGGGATTGCATCTATGCAGTGATTAAAGGCTCTGCCATGAACAATGACGGAGCCATGAAGGTGGGATACACTGCCCCCAGTGAAACGGGACAGGTGAAGGTATTAAAGGCGGCTCAGATGATAGCTGAGGTGGACCCTGAAACCATTACTTACATTGAAGCACACGGCACAGGAACAGCTTTAGGGGACCCTATCGAAGTGTCTGCCATGACAGAGGCGTTTAGCAGTACCCAGAAGCAGGGTTATTGTGCCATCGGTTCGGTAAAAACCAACGTGGGGCATTTAGACGCAGCCGCAGGGATAACCGGGTTAATTAAGACAGTTTTAGCAGTGAAACATGGGTTATTGCCACCGAGTTTGCATTTTGAACAACCGAACCCTCAAATTGATTTTGAAAATAGTCCTTTTTATGTCAATACAAAGTTAAAAGAATGGCAACCTGAAAATATGCCGCGTCGGGCAGGGATTAGTTCTTTTGGTATTGGCGGCACCAATGTTCATGTCATTTTAGAAGAGGCTCCCAACTTACCAGAAAATACTAATTCAAGATCCCATCAATTACTGTTATTATCAGCAAAAACTGACAGTGCTTTAGAGACAGCAACTCATAATTTAGGGGACTATTTAAGTCAACATTCCGATATCAATTTAGCTGACGTTGCTTATACCTTACAAGTGGGTCGAAAACAATTCCCACACCGACGGATGATGGTGGTTGAAAATCTAGATGATGCGGTGACTATTTTAACGTCTGATGATGGCAAAAGAATCTTAACCCAAGAAACAAGAGATAGTAATCGTCCTGTTATTTTTATGTTTACGGGACAAGGGTCTCAATATGTCAATATGGCACGAGAGTTATATGAAACTGAAACAGTTTTTAGAGAAACTTGTGATCACTGTTTTGAGTTATTACAATCTCATCTTGATGTTGATTTAAAAGAGATTATTTATCCTGATTCTGAAGACATAGAAACAGCGATAAAACAATTACAAGAAACGGCGTTAACTCAACCAGCTTTATTTGTGATTGAGTATGGTTTAGCTCAATTATGGATGTCTTGGGGGATTATTCCTCAAGCAATGATCGGTCATAGTATTGGGGAATATGTGGCGGCTTGTTTGGCTAATGTCTTCAGTCTTGAAGATGCTTTAATGTTGGTAGCTAATCGCGGTAAAATGATGCAGCAATTGCCATCTGGTGCGATGTTATCAGTTAATTTGTCTTCTGAAGAAATCGAGAGGTTTTTAGATGATAATCTGTCCTTAGCTGCCATTAATAGTCCTAACTTATGTGTTGTTTCTGGTGAGTTAGAGGAGATCAAAAAATTAGAAACTAAGTTAACAGAAACATCGATTACCTATCGACGTTTACATACATCTCACGCCTTCCATTCTCCTATGATGGAGCCAATAATTAAGCCATTTACAGAATTAGTTAAAACCGTTTCTTTAAATGCTCCAAGTATTCCTTTTATTTCTAATGTAACCGGAAACTGGATAAAAGAGACAGAAGCAACTGCGCCCATTTATTGGGCAAGACATTTACGCCAACCTGTTAAGTTTTCTCCTGGAATGACTCAATTAATGCAACAGTCTTCATCTATCTTTTTAGAAGTGGGACCAGGACGAACATTAACCACTTTAACCAAACAAATTGATCCCCAAAGAACGATTTTATCTTCCATTCGTCACCCTAAAGATAATCAGTCTGATCTTGCCTTTATTTTAGAAAGATTGGGGCAATTATGGTTAACTGGAATTGACATTAATTGGGATAATTTTTATCAAGAAGAAGACCGCGATCGCATTCCTTTACCGACTTATCCCTTTGAACGTCAAAAATATTGGATCGAACCATCTCAAGCGTCTCAAATAGTTAGTAATACTCAAAAATCAGAGATTAAAGATTGGTTCTATCTTCCCTCTTGGAAGCGATCAAAAACCCCCTCAGTTAATTTAAAACAAAGTGATAATTGTTGGTTACTCTTTGTAGATAATTGTGGGTTAGGAAAAGCAATTATTCAACGTCTTCAAAATGAGGATAATCAAGACATTATTCAAGTGGAAATTGGGGAAGAATTCAAAGAAATTAATGAAGAGCATTATGTTATTAATCCTAATATTAAAGAGCATTATCAAACAGTAGTAGAGAGACTATTTAAAACTAACAAAAATCCGATAATTGCTCATCTATGGACAGTCAATTCTGTTAACTCATTTGACGAATCTCAACAGTTAGGATATCAATCAATTATTCATTTGATTCAAACCATTGGCCATCGTAATGTAGAGCATCCTTTATGTCTTAATATTGTTTCTCAGCAACTGCAACAAGTGACAGGAGAAGAAACAATTTGTCCTGAAAAAGCGACCTTATTGGGGCCTGTTAAAGTTATTCCCCAAGAATATCTTAATCTAACTGCTAGAAGCATTGATCTTGTCTTATCTAGCAATAAATTAGAGCAAAAATTGATCGATAATCTCATTGCTGAATTAACCACACCTCTGCAAGATTCTATTATTGCTTATCGGGGTAATTATCGCTGGATTGAGCATTATGAAGAACTACCTTTAGAAAAGAGAGAAAACCCATCTCGTTTGCGACAAGAAGGGGTTTATTTAATTACTGGAGGAACGGGAGGTATTGGTTTAGTTTTAGCTGAATATTTAGCCAAAACAGTCCAAGCAAAATTAGTCTTATTAAGTCGTTCTACTAATTCAAGTAACTTGGAAAAAATACAAGAATTAGAACAACTGGGTTCCGAAGTTCTCCTCTTACAAGCAGATGTATCTGATGAAACACAAATGAGAGAAGCTTTTAATAAAATTTATCAAAAATTTGGTTGTCTTCATGGGATTATTCACGCAGCAGGATTATTAGGAAAAGGAGTGATTCAAGAACAAACTAAAACTCTTTCTGACCCCATTTTTGCCCCGAAAATCAAAGGAACTTTAATCTTAGAAAAACTCTGTCAAACGATTCCCTTAGATTTTCTCTATTTATGGTCATCGGTTAGTACAATTATGGGAGGGTTTGGACAAGTTGATTATGTAGCAGCTAATACTTTTCTTGACCGATTTGCTAATAGAAACTCTCAGTATTCTACTGTAGCCATTAACTGGGATTTTTGGCAAGAAGTTGGTTTAGGGGTCACTAATGCGTCAGCGTATCAACATCAGGAAAGTTATCAAGAACATTTACAGCAAGGTATCACTTCCCAGGAAGGAATTGAAGCATTTAATCGTATTTTAGCTGAAGAGATTCCTCAAATTATTGTTAGTACCCGCAACCTACCAAAAATGATGAGTATTCATCAGACTATTCAAAATCAATTAACGGCTAAAAATCGAAATAATCATCAAACCAAAAAAAGCTATTCTCGGCCCAACTTAGGTAATGCTTATGTTGCTCCTCGTAATGAAAAAGAACAAATTATTGCTGAGATTTGGCAAGATATTTTAGGCACTGAAAAAGTAGGAATTTATGACAACTTCTTTGAATTGGGAGGACATTCTTTATTAGCGACACAAGTGACATCTCGTTTACAAGAAGCTTTACAAGTTGAATTGTCAGTCAGAGAACTCTTTGCTTATCCAATGATTGCTGATTTGGCTAATTTTTTAGACAAAACCAATTCAAAATCACCTGAAAAGAAACCATCAAAAATCACTGCCGTTTCTCGTGATTCCTATCGTTTGAAAAAATAAAAAATAAAACTCAATAATAACATTTTATCCTTTCACTTTAATTATTTGATTATCATGAACCATCAACAAGAAATCATTTCAATTAATAATTATCTCGACAAATTTCATTCAGAAGATATTTTTATTTTCCCAACCTCTTCGGGTCAAGCAAGACTTTGCTTTTTAGCAGAATTAGAACCTGATAGTTTTGCCTATAATGAACAGTTTATCATTCAACTAAAAGGGAAACTTGATATTTCTAAGTTAAAACAAAGCTTTAATGAAATTGTCCGTCGTCACGAAATTTTACGCACCCTTTTTACAACTGAAGAGGGTCAACCTTTTCAAGTGATTGTACCGAATTTAACTTTAAAATTGCCGGTCATTGATTTAACTGATCTTGTAGCAACAGAACAAGAGCGTGTTATTAAAAAAACCGCTATTAATGAAGTAAAAACCCCCTTTAATTTAACAGAAATTCCTCTGATTCGACTAAAATTATTACAGCTTAATGAAGAAGAAAATTTATTAATTATTACCTCACATCATATTATTGCCGATGGTTGGTCAGGTAAAATTTTAATGGAAGAACTAGCCGTATTATATGAGGCTTTTTGTGCTGAAAAATCGTCTCCCCTTCCTCCTTTAGAAATTCAATACGCAGATTTTGCGCTGTGGCAAAATAATTATATTCAAGAAGATGCTATTATTGATCAACTTAATTACTGGAAAGATCAATTAGAGGGAAGTCCGAGCTTATTAAAACTGCCAACTGATTATTCTCGTCCTCCTGTACAAACCTATCAAGGGAGTTGTCAACACTTTCAGTTAACTCAAGAATTAACCGAAAAATTACAGCATCTCAGCAAAAACAATGGCACAACATTATTCATGTCATTACTAACAGGTTGGTCAATTTTACTCTCAAAATATAGTCAAGAAACCGACCTGGTTATTGGTTCTCCTATTGCTAATCGAAATCGAACCGAAATAGAATCATTAATTGGATTTTTTGTCAATAGTTTAGCGTTAAGAATCGATTTATCCAATAATCCCACTGTTAGCGAATTATTACAGCGAGTCAAACAAGTTTGTTTCGATGCTTATGATAATCAAGATGTCCCTTTTGAAAAATTAGTGGAAACCTTAAAACCTGAAAGAAATTTGAGCAACCATCCCATTTATCAGGTGATGTTTATTTTACAAAATGCTAATAATCAAAAGTTTAAAATACCAGGATTAGACCTTAAAATTAGGGAAAAAGAAAATATTGTCGCTAAACTCGATCTGACCCTAGAAATGCAAGAAACCCAAGAGGGAATAAGGGGAAAAATAGAATATCGAAGTGACTTATTTAAACCGGCAACCATTGAACGGATGATCGGTCATTTTCAAAACATATTAGTAGAAATTTCGACCAATCCGACACAACCGATTAATAATTTATGCCTATTAACCTCCTTTGAAAAAGAACAAATATTAAACCAATGGAATCATACTCAAACTGATTATGCAAAAGATAAAGGTATTCATCAGTTATTTGAAGAACAAGTTGTAAAGACCCCTGATGCAGTAGCCCTGGAATTTCAAGGGCAACAATTAACCTATGAAAAACTGAATCAACAGGCCAATCAACTAGCCCATTATTTGCGTTCTTTGGGGGTTGACTCAGGGGTTCTCGTCGGCATCTGTTTTGAACCTTCTATGGAGCTTTTGGTGAGTGTCCTAGGGGTTCTCAAAGCCAATGGGATCTATGTACCCTTAGATCCCAACTATCCCCAAGAACGACTAACGTATATGTTGGAAGATGCTAAGATGCAGATTTTGTTGACTCAAGAGCCATTAATTGCCAAAATTCCCCCTCAACAAGCTCAGATCGTTTGTCTGGATAGGGATAAGCAGGCTATTGCTCAACAAAGCAGCGAAAACTTAGCCAGTGATGCCACCTTAGAAGACCTAGTTTATGTTATTTATACCTCTGGCTCAACCGGAAGACCGAAAGGGGTTCTCGGTAAGATGCGGGGGCTGATTAATCGTTTACATTGGATGTGGGAGAGTCTCCCCTTTGCGGATGATGAGGTTTGTGTGCAGAAAACCTCGATTAATTTTGTCGATCATGTTGCTGAAATCTTTTTGCCCCTTTTACAAGGCATTCCTCTGATCATCGTTCCCAAGGAGAGCCGGGGAGATGTTTTGGGGTTAATGAACTTATTAAAAGAACACAACGTAACGAGACTTGTTTTGGTTCCCTCCTTACTCAAAGCAATGATCGATAGTGCGCCTCAAGAACTTTCGGACCTGCGATCGCTTAAATATTTCTTTTGTAGTGGTGAAGCGTTGCCCCTAAGTTTAGCCGAAGAATTTCACCAGACACTGAGCGCGGCGAGATTGTTTAATCTTTACGGTTCCTCAGAAGTGTCCGCCGATGTTACCTATTTTGAGGTGAATTTTTGGGAAACCGGTCAAAGAATCCTGCAATATTTCAAACCCGAAGTGGTTCGGGGTGCATCTGAAGATGGGGAGCAGAAACCCTTTACCCGGCCCGGTGTCAGTTCGGATATGCTGGCGAAACAGTTTCAACGCAGTGAGTTGCCTTTATATCCGGTCACCGTTGATGACTATTATGAGCAATTTAGCCAAGAAGTGCTACCCTACGTCATTGATACCAGTTCCCCCACCTTCATCGGACATATGACCTCAGCTTTGCCGGATTTTCTCCACGATATGAGCAAGCTGATCTCACAGTTGAATCAAAATCTGGTCAAAATTGAGACATCCAAGTCGTTGTTATTCGTAGAAAGAGAGGCGATCGCCATGTTGCATCGTCTGGTTTATAACTTCTCAGAGGACTTTTATCAAGAAAATATTCAACAAACCAATCGTAATTTGGGCCTTGTCACCACTGGCGGCACAACGGCCAACATCAGCGCCCTATTATGCGCCCGCAATGCTGGATTATTAAATACAGAAAATCCTTGGGAGTTATCAAGAGACAGTCTTTATCAGGTTCTCAGTAAAAAAGGCTATGAAGACATTGTAATTATTGGCTCTCGTCTCATGCACTACTCCCTCAATAAAGCTGCTTCAATGTTGGGTTTAGGAACCAATAATATTGTCTTGATTGATAGTAATAGTGACGGTAAATTAAACCTTAACCAAGTTGAAGCAAAAATCGAAGAATGTCGGAACAATAGATTATATATTTTGGCTTTGGTGGGTATTGCCGGAACAACCGAAACCGGGGAAATTGATCCCTTATCAGAATTAGGAGAGATTGCCCAAAAATATAACATTCATTTTCATGTAGATGGTGCTTGGGGCGGCCCGACAGTCTTTTCTGACAAGCATAAAGGAAAATTAAAAGGGATCGAAAAAGCCGATTCTGTCACCATTTGCGGTCATAAACAACTCTACTTACCCCAAGGTATTAGTGTTTGTTTGTTTAAAGATCCCCAACTCTTAAACTTTGCTGCAACCACCGCCCGTTATCAGGCTCAGAGAAACACCTACGATGTCGGCAGATTCACCATTGAAGGGTCGCGATCGGCACTGTCTTTATGTTTGCATGGGGCCCTTCATATTATTGGTAAAAAGGGATATGAGATCCTCATTAATAATGGCATCGAAAAAGCCCAATATTTCGCTCAACTCATTGACCGTTTAGAGCCATTGGAACTGATTCGACAACCGGTTTTGAATATTGTTAATTATCGATATATTCCCGATGATTTAAGAGAAAAAGTTCAGCAAAAAGCTTTGAGTGATGATGAGATTCAACGCATTAATCAACTCAATCAACAGATACAAAAAGAACAATTTGAACAAGGAAGAACCTTTGTTTCAAAAACAACCTTGCTTGACCCTGCTTATGGTCAAGAAATTGTGGTCTTTCGCACCGTTTTATCGAATCCTAATACAACAGCATCGGATTTACATCGGGTACTTGAGGATCAATTGAGAATTGCTTATCAAATTGAAGCAAGAAATCAAGGAAACCTTAACGTTAATCTTTTAGACAACCTGGTTATGCCAGAGATGACGGCAATAGCTCAAGAAGGGATAAGTTTGAGGTTTACCGAAGATCCCAACGCAGATTTAGAAGAATATCTCAAAAAAAATACCATTCCCATCGGCAAACCCATTGCCAACACACAAATTTATATCCTCGACAACAATGGCAATCTTCTACCCCCAGGGTTGACAGGGGAGCTATATGTGGGAGGTGATGGACTGGCCCAGGGGTATTTGAATCGACCGGAGTTAACCCAGGATAAGTTTATTCCTAACCCTTTTAGTCAAGACAAGACCGAAAAATTGTATCGAATGGGGGATCTCGCTCGTTGGTTGCCCAATGGCAATATTGAATTTATCGGCCGTGTCGATCGCCAGGTGAAAATTCGCGGTTTCCGCATCGAACTCGGAGAAATTGAATCGGTACTCAATAGCCATCCTCAAGTTAAAGAAACGGTGGTGATAGCAACGGAACAACTTCCTAACGACAAACGCTTAGTTGCCTATGTCATCAGTGAAGATGATTCCTTGAATCTTGAGCAACTCAGGGACTTTCTCAAAGAAAAGTTACCCGACTATATGATTCCTACGGCCTGGGTTCCCTTGCAGGAACTACCCCTTAATCCTAATGGGAAAGTCGATCGCAAAGCGTTACCCCTTCCGGACCAGGGAAAGGCCATGGCCGAAACCCCCTATATTGCCCCTCGTACCCCTGTAGAGGAAATCATCGTCAATATTTGGCAACAAGTGCTAAATGTCGAACAAGTGGGCATTGAGGATAACTTTTTTGAATTGGGGGGACATTCTCTAATGGCCACTAAAGTTATCTCTAAGATCCGTCAAAGTTTATCCGTAGAATTGCCGTTACGTTCTCTATTTGAACACCCAACCGTGGTTAAATTAGCTGAACAATTGAACAAAGCTGACACTAATATAAATATTCCGCCCATTCGTTCTGTCAGCAGAGAGGGAGAATTACCCTTATCATTTGCACAACAAAGATTATGGTTTCTTGAACAATTAGAAGAGACTAATGCTGCCTATAATCTTTCAGGGGCATTACGGTTAAAAGGGGTTCTCAATATTGAGGCATTATCAAACAGTATTAATGCTATTATTGCCCGTCATGAAGTCTTAAGAACCAATTTTAAGGCTCAAGCAGGGAAACCTGTCCAAATTATTAAAAATGTTTCCTCAGACCAATATCTTGAGATTAAGATTTTAGAAATTGACCCAGACACTGAGATTAACCAATTAATTAATCAAGAAGCAACAAACCCCTTTGATTTAAGTCAAGATCATCTCATTCGAGTGAGTTTAATTCCCTTAGAAAAGGAGGAAAACATTTTACTCATCACCCTGCACCATATCATCTCAGATGGTTGGTCCCTTGATATCTTTATCAAAGAATTATCAATTTTTTATCAAAGTTATTGTCAAGGGGAAACCCCCTCTCTACCGACCTTAGACATTCAATATGCAGATTTTGCGGTGTGGCAACATGATTATTTACAAGGGGAGATTATAGAGAATCAAATCAATTACTGGAAACATCAATTAAGGGGAATTCCTCCCTTATTAGAACTCCCGACGGATTATCCTCGTCCGCCAAAACAAACTTTTAATGGTGGTTGTCAAACGTTTCAATTACATCAGGAATTAACTGAGAAATTAAAAGAATTAAGTCAAGAAAATGAGGCAACTTTATTCATGACATTATTAAGCACATGGGGTTTATTATTGTCAAAATATAGTCGTCAAGAAGATATTGTTATCGGTTCTCCTATTGCTAATCGTAATCGCGCTGAAATAGAGCCATTAATTGGTTTTTTCGTTAACACATTAGTGATGAGAATCGATTTTTCTAATGACTTAAACTTTCATCAATTAATTGAACAAGTTAAACAGGTATGTTTAGAAGCTTATCAATATCAAGATATTCCTTTTGAAAAGCTAGTGGAGGAATTGCAACCCGAAAGAAATTTAAGTCATACCCCTCTATTTCAGGTAATGTTTATCTTACAAAATGCTAATAATCAAACGTTAGAATTATCAGGATTAGACCTAGACATTTTAGACAGAGAACATAGGGTTGCTAAATTTGATCTGACTTTATCCATGAAAGAAACTCAAGGAGAATTAGCTGGAGAAATAGAATATAATACAGACTTATTTGAAGCTTCAACCATTGAGCGGATGGTCGTTCATTTCCAGGAATTATTAACCGCTATAGCGACAAATCCATGCCACTCCCTTCAGAAAATATCATTAGTAACGGAAAAAGAGAAGAAACAGTTATTAATTGATTGGAATAAAACCAAAGCAAACTATCCAAAAAATAAATGTCTTCATCAATTATTTGAAGAGCAAGTCTTAAACACATCTGATGCAGTAGCTATTGAATTTCAAGGGGAACAATTAACCTATTTTAAACTCAATGAAAAAGCCAATCAATTAGCCTATTACTTGCAACAATCAGGAGTTAAACCTAACGATTTAGTGGCCATTTGTATGGAACGTTCTATTGAAATGGTCATCGGACTTTTAGCCATTCTCAAAGTAGGAGGAACCTACATTCCTATTGACCCGGCTTATCCTTCTGAACGCATTAATTATATTTTAGAACATAGTCAAGTTGAGGTTATTTTAACTCAGTCAAAAGAAGGCAAGAGGCAAGAGGCAAAAGGCAAGAGTAAAAAATATACGATCATCGATATTAATACTATATTCTCCCTCCCCACACCCGACACCCTACACCCTACACCCTACACCCCACCCCCTCACCTAACCCCCCAAGACTTAGCCTACATCATCTACACCTCCGGGTCCACAGGAAAACCCAAAGGGGTCGAAATATCCCACCAAGCTATTGTTAACTTTCTCTGGTCCATGGCCCAACAACCAGGGATAAACCCTCACGACGTTTTACTATCAGTAACCACCTTATCTTTTGACATCGCAGGGTTAGAAATATTCTTACCTTTAATAACTGGTGCAAAAGTCGTCTTAGTCAGTGGAGAAACTGCTATGGATGGAGTTGCCTTAAGTGAGAAAATAGACCAATGTCACGCTAGTATGATGCAGGCAACGCCGGCCACTTGGCAGATGTTAATAGATGCAGGATGGCAAGGCAAACAAGACTTAAAAATACTCTGTGGTGGGGAAGCTTTGAGTCAAACTTTAGCCAAAGACTTACTCATAAAAAGTGGTGAACTCTGGAATATGTATGGGCCAACAGAGACCACCGTATGGTCAATGATTCAAAAAATAGAATCAGCAGAAAACATCACCATTGGTCGTCCGATTAATAATACTCAAATTTATATTTTAGATAACCATTTACAACCCGTACCTGTAGGCGTACCAGGAGACCTTTATATCGGCGGAGATGGGTTAGCAAGGGGTTATGTGAACCGTCCAGACTTAACAGAAGAAAGATTTATCAATAGTCCCTTTTTTCAAGGTGGGAGCAGGGAGCAGGGAGTTAGGGAGAAAATCTATAAAACAGGAGACTTAGCCAAATATTTACCCAGTGGCAAAGTAGAATATATTGGCAGAAGTGACTATCAAGTAAAAATTAGAGGTTTTAGAATCGAACTAGGGGAAATAGAAAGCCAGTTAAATCAACATTCAGCACTCAAGAATGCTGTCGTCATTGCTAAAAAAGAAGCATCAGGAATTAACCGTTTAGTGGCTTATTATATTCCCAAAAAAGAAGAGAGTGTCACTAATGAAAAGTTAAGGAGTTATTTAAAGACAAAGTTACCCGATTATATGATTCCTTCGGCTTTTATTTCTTTAGATGAATTTCCTTTAACCCCGAATGGAAAAATCAACCGTAAGGCTTTACCTGAACTTGACGAATTTGTGTTAAGTGATAATGATAACTTTGTCCCTCCTCAAACAGAAATTCAACAAGCGATCGCTGCTATTTGGTCAGAGGTACTCGGTTTAAATTCAGTAAGTATTAATAGTAACTTTTTTGAATTAGGAGGACATTCTTTATTAGCGACTCAAGTGATTTCAAAAATCCAAGAGATGTTGAAAGTAGAAGTTCCCATTAAGCATTTATTTGAAAACCCAACCATTGAAACTTTTAGCAGCGCAATAGAAACCGCTTCTCAAGATAAACAAGCGGTTGAATTATTACCTATTGAAGTCAGCAATCGTTCTTCATTCCTTCCCCTTTCTTTCTCTCAACAAAGACTTTGGTTTCTTGAACAGCTAGAAGGCTCAAACTCAGCCTATACCATGGCAGGAGCGTTACAGTTAAGCGGTTCTTTGAATTTAGAAGCATTAGAAAATAGTGTTAATGCTATTATTAATCGTCACGAAATTTTAAGAACAAGGTTTACAACTCAAGAAGGACAACCCATTCAAGTTATTAATAATGACCTTTCAGAATCATCTTTTAAAATTAAAGTTTTATCAGTCAATTCTGATGATAATCTTCAAGAATTGATTGATAAAGAAGCAACAAAACCATTTGAGTTAAGTCAAGATAGTTTAATTAGAGTCAGCCTAATTCCTCTAGAAAAAGAAGAAAATATCTTAGTGATTGCCATGCACCATATTGTCTCTGATGCTTGGTCAATTGGGCTATTTATTCAAGAACTATCGACTTATTATCAGAGCTATTGTCAAGGAGAACAACTATCTTTACCTCCCCTAAAAATTCAATACGCTGACTATGCTATCTGGCAAAGAAAATGGTTAAAAACAGAGTCATTTGAGCAACAATTAAATTACTGGAAAAATCAATTAAAAGATGCCCCCACTTGCCTAAATTTCCCCCTTGATAACCCTCGTTCTCAACAACAAAATTATCAAGGAAATAGCTCAGAGTTTCAATTATCTTCTCAGTTGACAGAGCAACTCAAAACCTTGAGTCAAAGGGAAGGATCAACTTTATTTATGACCTTATTAACTGCTTTCAATAGTTTGTTATATTCTTACAGTGAAGATGAGGATATTTGTCTCGGTTCTCCCATTGCCAATCGGCAAAGACAAGAAACTCAAAACCTAATTGGATTCTTTGTGAACACCTTAGTATTACGTACAAATTGTTCAGGAAATCCTACGTTTAGAGAACTTTTGCAAAGGGTTAAAACCATGGCTATTGATGCTTATTCCCATCAAGAAGTACCGTTTGAGAAGATAGTTGAAGCATTAAATATTGACCGAAATTTAAGCTATAATCCCCTATTTCAAGTCTGGTTTGTTATGGATGAGGATCTAAGTTCTAATTTAGTTTTACAGGATTTAAGCTGGAAAAGAAGAGACATTAATTACCGCTCAGTTCGTCATGATTTAAGTTTAAGATTGTCAGAAAAAGCAGGAGTAATGACTGGTTATTTTGAATATAAAACCAGCTTATTTAATCAAGATACGATCATTACTATGCAAGAAGATTTTAAACTAATCTTGACTGCTTTAGTTAATAATCCTGATCAACATTTAACTGATATCAAAGCTATGATTGACCAGAAAAGACAGGAAAGAAAAGCCCAAAAAGAACAAGCTTTATTGTCTAATATGCGTCAAAAACTTAAACGTCGCAAACGTCAATAATTAAGGAATTATCTCAGCTTGTTGTTAAAAAATTCAGATTAAAATGATGACACCTAAAACTTTTAAAACCACTAAACGGCGCTCTATTAATCTATCGAATGCTCAAGTAACGAAACAATATTTATTAGATAATTGTGCCATTCCTTTAGTCATAGAAACACAACAAGAGCGAATTGATCTGATATCTTGGAGTCTTAATCATAGGGATTTGATTGATCACCATTTACAGCAAGAGGGTGCTATTTTATTCCGAGGATTTGAGATAGGAAATGTGGAGAAGTTTGAAAAATTTATGACTTCTGTGTTTGGTCATCTCCTTGATTATTCTTACGGTTCTACTCCCAGAAGTAAGCTAGACGGTAAAGTTTATACTTCTACAGAATATCCTTCTAATCAATCAATTTCCTTACATAATGAGATGTCTTATACATCAAATTACCCTTTAAAAATTGCTTTTTATTGTCTTAAAGCAGCCGAACAAGGGGGAGCCACTCCTATTGCTAATAGTCGAAAAATATTTAATAAAATTAATCCTAAAATTCGGGATAAGTTTCAGAATAAAGGGGTAATGTATGTTAGAAACTATAGCGATAAACTAGACTTACCTTGGCAAAAAGTCTTTCAAACTGATGATAAAGCTAAAGTTGAAGCCTATTGTAAACAAGCAGGGATTGACTTTCAATGGAGAGGAAATAACCTCAGAACCTGCGAAGTTTGTCAAGCTGTTGTTAAGCATCCTCACACACAAGAAATGGTTTGGTTTAATCAAGCTCATTTATTCCATGTTTCTAGTTTACAACCAGAGGTTAAAGATAACCTTTTAGCTGTTTTAAAAGAGGAAGAATTACCCCGTAATACCTATTATGGCGATGGTAAACCGATAGAAGATTCAGTATTAGCAGAAATTCGTCATCTTTATGAACAAGAAGCAGTTTGCTTTCCTTGGCAGTCAGGGGATTTATTACTACTTGATAATTTATTGACCGCTCACGGCCGCCAGCCTTTTTCTGGTTCCCGGCAAGTGGTTGTGGCAATGGGATAAACTTATTGATAAATATTCTTAACTATGTTATTCTCTATTGAGAGTGAGGAGCAATAACCATGACAGAGATTGAAACATCTTTACAACCAGATATGAATGAGGGATTTCGCCTATCCCCTCAACAAGAAAGAATTTGGTTATTACAAGGATTAGAGTCTAGTTATCAATATCAAGTGAACGGTTCCCTAACTATTGAGGGTAATCTTGATATTGAACGTCTAAAAATGGCTATTTATCAAGTCATGGAGCGTCATGAAATTTTGCGGACAATCTTCCCTTGTTTGCCAGGAATGAGTATTCCTTTTCAGCAGATAATAACCACCCCTAAATTAGACTGGCAAGAGGAAGATTTAAGAGAAATTGATTCTAAAAAAGGAGTAAAATCTGTTAACATTGTACAAACTGAGTTTAATCAAGTTCTATTTAACTTTGATAAATTTCCTCCCATTAAGTTTAAATTAGTGAGAGTATTAGATGATAAGTTTATTTTACTGATTCGTCTATCTGCTTTATGTGGAGATAGTCAGTCTTTTAACCTCTTGGTTAAAGAAATTATTGACGCTTATAAGGGTCAAAGTTTAGCAGATGTCGAGATACAATATGCTGATATTGCTGAATGGTTTCATGAACTTTTAGAAGACGAAGAAGGGGCGATCGCTCGATCCTTTTGGCGCGAAAAAGGAGAGCAATATGAAGGACTTTCTTCTTTAGTTATTGAACAATATAATCAACAATGTCTTGACTTTACTGCCCAGTTAGAGAGAATAGAGCTATCATCTGAACTCTGGGATAAGATCAAACAATTGGCAGAAAGCTGTGATATTTCCTTAGAAAACTTCTTTTATAGCAGTTTTGCGACATTTATTTATAAAATAACTGGAAAACCATCTTTTTTCTTGGGTAGAAAAACTCAGGGACGTAGTTACGAAGAATTAGAACAAGGTATCGGGTTATTTGCTAAATATTTACCGGATCAAGTTGAGTTAAAGGAAACATCAACCTTTTTGGAAATACTAGAACTTAATCAACTGAATGATTCAGAAAATAAGAAATGGCAAGACTATTTTACCTGGAATACTTTTCAGGAAAAAGAAAGAGAAATTAATCAAAGTATTTTGTCCTATTCTTTTGAATGGGATGAGTCCATACCAGAAAAGAGAGTTAACAATGTTTCTTTTTCTTTGATTGATAAGATAAGTGTTACGGAACCCTTTAAACTTAAATTATTTATTCAACAGCAAACGGATAATTTAAACCTATTTTTAGCTTATGATAAGAATAAATTTGACAGTAAAACTATTAAAATGCTGTGTAATCAGTATAAAATCTTATTACAAAACCTTATTGTTAAATCAAATTTACCCATCGATAAATTAAACATTCTCAGCCTCGAAGATAAAGAGAAGATTTTAAACCAATTTAATCAAACTACCCAAGAATATTCCTTTCAAAACCTAATTTATCAACAATTTGAACAACAGGCAAAACAGACACCCGAACGACTTGCTATTGTTGACGAAAATCAATCATTAACCTATCAACAATTAAATCAAAAATCCAATCAACTCGCCCATTATCTCATCAAAAAAGGAGTCAAACCTGATCACATTGTTCCCCTATTTATTGAGCGTTCCCTTGACTTTATCATCGGAATGTTAGCTATTCTCAAGGCAGGGGGGGCGTACCTTCCCTTGGATGCAACCTTACCCCAAGAAGCTCTTAAATTGCGCTTAGAAGATGCTAAAGCCAGTTTAATCCTTACTCAAGAGCATTTAAAGCAAAATTTAGCTAATCTTCCTGTCAAAATATTGAATTTAGACCAAGAAGAGGATAACATTGCCCAAGAATCTACCGACAACCCCACTATTCCAGTGGCTCCCGAACATTTAGTATATGTGATCTATACATCGGGTTCAACAGGGAAACCCAAAGGGGTGGGAGTCGAACATAAACAACTGTGTAACTACGTCTATGGCATTCAACAGAAGCTAGACTTTCCCCCAGAGAGTCGTTTTGCTAATGTGTCTAGTTTTGCAGCAGATTTAGGCAATACGGCTATTTTTCCGCCATTGTCCACAGGCGGCTGTGTCCATATTATCTCCCAAGATAGAATCATGGATGCAGAAAGGTTCGCCGAATATTTTGACCGTCATCCCATTGACTGTTTAAAGATTGTCCCATCGCACCTATCTACCCTATTAATCGCGGCTAAACATCCTGAGAAGATTTTACCTAAAAAACGGCTAATTTTAGGGGGAGAAGGGTTAAACTGGCAATTAATCCAAAAAATAAAACAATATGCTCCCCATTGTCCCATCTATAACCATTATGGCCCCACCGAAACCACCATCGGCGTGTTAACCTATCCCGTCACCTCAGAGAAACCCGTCAGCGACTTGAACACCGTTCCCTTGGGGACTCCTCTCCCTAACACCCAAATCTACATTTTAGATAGATACTTGCAACCGGTTCCTATTGGGGTCGCAGGAGAACTCTATATTGGTGGGGATAACCTATCTAGAGGGTATCTCAATCAGCTAGAGTTAACCGAAGAGCGATTTATCGAGAATCCCTTCTTTAAAGCAGGGAGCAGGGAGCAGGGAGTAGGGAGAAAGTATTTGAGTCAAAAACTGTATAAAACGGGGGATTTAGCCCGATATTTACCCAATGGAACCATTGAATTTTTAGGAAGAAAAGACCGCCAGATTAAAATAAGAGGCTTTCGTATCGAGTTAGGGGAAGTCGAAGCCGCCTTAAGACAACATCCCCAGATACAAGAAACCGTCGTCACCCCTTGGGAAGCATCCCCAGGAAACCCTGGTTTAGTGGCTTATCTTATCAGTGTAGGGGAAGAAAAACCCGAAAACCAAACATTAAAACACTTTTTAGCGCAAAAACTCCCCGATTTCATGATTCCTAACCATTTTCTGTGGTTGGACACCTTACCCTTAACCCCCAACGGCAAAATTAACCATAAACAACTGCCTGCCCCCAATAGAAACAGCCCTGAACTTAACTATGTTGCTCCTAACACTGTTATAGAAGAGATTTTATGCCATATTTGGCAAGATTTACTCTCTTTAGAAAAAGTAGGAGTCAATCACAGCTTTTTTGACCTTGGAGGACATTCCTTATTAGCCACGCAACTCATTGCCCGTATTCGTCAAACCTTCCGCGCTGACATAACCCTAAGAGACTTGTTTGATGACCCCACCATCACCCATTTAAGCCAAACCCTAGTATCCCGTGAACCCAAACCTGGCCAAACCGAAAAGATTGCCCAAACCCTGAAAAAGTTAAACAGTTTATCCCCCGAAGAAAAACAAAGACTGCTGGCACAAAAACGACAAGGAGGACAACCATAATGCGTGCAGAAGACTTAGAATTATTTGAATATCTCCTCGAAGACGAAGGGGTAGACACTGCCTCACCTCAAGGTATTCCCCCACGAGACAACTCTGATGAGATACCCTTATCATCAGCGCAAACGAGACTCTGGTTTCTCACCCAGTTGGACCCAGACAGTTGCGCTTATAACTTGCCTGGGGGATTAAAATTAACAGGAAAACTGAATTTTCAGGCTCTTGAGGACAGTATTCATGAGATTGTCCAGCGTCATGAAGTTTTACGAACCAGTTTCACCGAAATTGAAGGAGAACCCCAGGCCCGAGTGATTCCTGAGGTCACCCTTACCATTCCTATTATCGACTTGCGGGGACAGTCGCCAGAAGCAACCGCCACCGAAGTGGAACGCATCAGCCGAGAAGAGGAAGAAACCCCCTTTAACTTGGCTAAAAGTCCTTTAATTCGCTTAAAACTGTTGCGTTTAACTGAAAATGAATACATACTACTCCTTAACCTCCATCATATTGTGTCCGATGCTTGGTCAAAAGGGGTTTTTATCGAAGAACTAAGACAACTTTATCACGCCTTTTCCCAGGGAAAACCGTCCCCTCTGCCCGTTTTACCCATTCAATATGCCGATTTCGCCCACTGGCAACAAAAACGTCTCCAAGGGGAAGCCTTAGCCCATCAACTGGACTATTGGAAACAGCAACTCGCCCATATTACTCCCTTATCCTTGCCCACGGATAAACCCCGTCCCCTCACCTCAACCTTTAACGGGGCCAGTCAATGTTTTAGGTTGCCTTCTGAGGTAACACAACAGTTAAAAGCTTTAGCAAAGCAAGAGGATGCCACCCTATTTATGGTCTTGTTAAGTGCATTTTTTGTCTTACTGTATCGCTACACTCAGCAAGAAGATATCTGTGTCGGTTCTCCCATTGCTAACCGCAGTCACCCAGAAATTGAGCCATTAATTGGTTTTTTCTTAAATACCTTAGTTTTTCGTGCCGACTTATCAGAAAATCCGAGTTTTTTAGAGGTATTAAATCGAGTTAAAACAGTTTGTTTAGATGCTTATGACTATCAAGACTTTCCGTTTGAAAAATTAGTCGAACAATTACAACCCGAACGTCATTTAAATCATTCTCCTTTGTTTCAAGTGCTGTTTACTTTACAGAAAAATACGGCAAAAGAAAACCTTTCCTTACCTGGGTTATCCGTAGCGGTGATAGAGAAGGAATGGAAAACAGCAAAATTTGATTTATCCTTGAACATGGAAGAGACAGAGGAAGGGTTATGGGGGATGTTTGAGTATAAAACAGACCTCTTTGAAGCCGAAACCATCCAAAGAATGGTAGGACATTTTTTAACCCTATTAAATAATATTCTTTTCCATCCTCGTCAGAGTATTCAAACCTTAGATTTATTAACAGAATTAGAAAAACAGAAACTGTTAATTAAATGGAATAAAACCGACGCTAATTATCCTAAAAATGATTGTTTACACCAACTATTTGAAAGACAAGTTAACCAAACCCCCCACACCATTGCTGTTGAATTTGACAACGAAAAATTAACTTATTCTCAACTCAATGAAAAAGCCAATCAATTAGCCTATTATCTCCAAGTATCAGGGGTTAAACCTAACGATTTAGTGGCCATTTGTATGGAACGTTCTCTTGAAATGGTCATCGGACTTTTAGCCATTCTCAAAGTAGGAGGAACCTACATTCCTCTTGACCCGGCTTATCCTTCTGAACGTATTAATTATATTTTAGAACATAGTCAAGTTGAGGTTATTTTAACTCAGTCAAAAGAAGGCAACCCCCCCTACCCCCCCTTGGTAAGGGGGGAAGGGCAACCCCCCCTACCCCCCCTTAGTAAGGGGGGAGAGGCAAGAGGCAAGAGTCGAACTATCATAGAAGTTGATACCCTAACTCTAAACTCCGAACTCCGAACCCCGAACCCCGAACCCCGGACACCCCAAGACTTAGCCTACATTATCTACACCTCTGGGTCCACAGGAAAACCCAAAGGGGTGGAAATATCCCACCAAGCTATTGTTAACTTTCTCTGGTCCATGGCCCAACAACCAGGGATAAACCCTCACGATGTTTTACTATCAGTAACCACCTTATCTTTTGACATCGCAGGGTTAGAAATATTCTTACCTTTAATAACTGGTGCAAAAGTCGTCTTAGTCAGTGGAGAAACTGCTATGGATGGAGTTGCCTTAAGTGAGAAAATAGACCAATGTCACGCCAGTATCATGCAGGCAACGCCGGCCACTTGGCAGATGTTAATAGATGCAGGATGGAAAGGAAAGAAAGACTTAAAAATACTCTGTGGTGGGGAAGCTTTGAGTCAAACTTTAGCCAAAGACTTACTCATAAAAAGTGGTGAACTGTGGAATATGTATGGGCCAACAGAGACCACCGTATGGTCAATGATTCAAAAAATAGAATCAGCAGACAACATCACCATTGGTCGTCCGATTAATAATACTCAAATATATATCCTAGATAACCATTTACAACCCGTACCTGTCGGGGTACCAGGAGACCTTTATATCGGCGGAGATGGGTTAGCAAGGGGTTATGTGAACCGCCCAGACTTAACGGAAGAAAGATTTATCAATAGTCCCTTTTTTCAAGGTGGGAGCAGGGAGCAGGGAGTTAGGGAGAAAATTTATAAAACAGGAGACTTAGCCAAATATTTACCCAGTGGCAAAGTAGAATATATCGGCAGAAGTGACTATCAAGTAAAAATCAGAGGTTTTAGAATAGAACTAGGGGAAATAGAAAGCCAGTTAAATCAACATTCAGCACTCAAGAATGCTGTGGTCATTGCTAAAAAAGAAGCATCAGGAATTAATCGTTTAGTGGCTTATTATATTCCTAAACAACCAGACAATATTACCAGGGAAGAGTTAAGGAGTTATTTAAAGAACAAATTACCTGACTATATGATACCTTCGGCTTTTATTTCTTTAGATGAATTTCCTTTAACCCCTAACGGAAAAATTGACCGCAAGGCTTTACCTGAACCTAATAAAACCTTTACAGATAAAACATTTACTCCCCCTAACACTCCTATAGAAAAAGAATTAGTCAGCATTTGGCAAGAAATTTTAGGGGTAAAACTTAGCATTAATGATGACTTTTTTACCGTCGGAGGACATTCTTTATTAGCTACTCAAGTTATCTCTAGAATTCGACAACAATTAAACATAGAAATTTCTTTGCGATCGCTTTTTGAATATCCTACCATTTCCCAGTTAAGTCAAGTAATTAATAACCACAAGACAACAGCCAAATCAAGCATTAAGAAAGTGTCTAGAGAGCAACCCTTACCCTTATCTTTTGCTCAACAAAGATTATGGTTTTTAGATCAATTTGATCCTGGAAATCATAGCTATAATATGTCAGGGGCGATTCAGTTACAGGGACAATTAAATGAGGAGGCATTAGAAAAGAGTATCAATGAAATTGTGAGACGACACGAAGCCCTGAGAACCACATTTAAAACGAATAATGGTCAACCCATTCAAGTGATCAATTCTCAAGTTTATATTTTTTTAGAAAAAGAGAACTTAGAGTTAGTATCTGAAGAGAAAAAAGAGGAAAAAATAAAAGAAATTGCCATCCAAGAGACCGAAACCCCTTTTAACTTAGAACAGGATACCTTATTGAGAACTAAGTTACTCAAATTAGAAGAAAAGAGTTACATTTTACTCTTTTCTTTGCATCATATTATTTTTGATGTTTGGTCAAGTGGGGTTATTGTTAAAGAACTCTCTAGCTTATATCAAGCTTTTTGTCAAGATAAGCCCTCACCTTTACCGGAATTACCCATACAATATGCTGACTTTGCTTACTGGGAACAGCAATGGTTACAAGGGGAGATTTTAGAACAAGAATCTCAATACTGGCTAGAAAAATTAGGTCATTTTCCTACTTTAAACCTTGCTGAGATCAATAAAAAGCTTAGAAAGATTCCAGGTCAAAACCTATCTAATACATCTCAATCTTTTACCCTTTCTCCTACTTTATCAGAGCAACTTAATAAGATTTCACAGCAATCTGGTGTCACCCTATTTATGACCATTTTAGCTGCATTCAACGTCTTATTATATCGCTATACAAAAGAAGATGATCTCGTCATCGGAACGGATGTTGCTAACCGTAACCATAAAGAAACTGAGGCATTAATCGGCTTTTTTATTAACATTATTTTGTTAAGAAATGACCTATCAGGAAAGCCTACTTTTAGAGAATTACTATCACGAGTTAGGGAAACTACCCTAGAAGCATACGCCCATCAAGACTTTCCCTTTGCCAAACTGGTCGAACTTTTACAACCCGAAAGAAGTCTTGACCAAACTCCTTTATTTCAAGTTCTTTTAGTGTTTCAAAATGCCCCCGTTCCCCCCTTAGAATTATCAGATTTAACCCTTAAACCGGTGCAACTTTATGAAGGAGAAGCAAGGTTTGATCTCGTTTTATTTATAGAAGAAACTAACGAAGGAATTAAAGGAACTTGGAAATATAAAAGTAACATCTTAACCCCTTCTACTGTTTATCAATTATCTAATCATTTTCAAACCCTTTTACAAAGCATTGTTAACAACCCAGACTTAACTATTGAGGAATTAGAAATGCAAAGCGAAGCCGAAAAACAGCAACAAATTGAACAAAAATCTCAACGAGAAAAAGCCAAACTTAATAAGTTTAAAAAATTCAAACGTATTCAACCTAAAGCTGTCGCGGTATCCTCCGAACAATTAATTAAAACCGAACAATTTCAACCAGATGAACCCTTACCCTTAATCATTAAGCCCAATATTAATGATATTGATATCATGGAATGGGCAAACAATAATCGACCCTATTTAGAAGAAAAATTACAACAACATGGGGCAATTTTATTCAGAGGATTTAACTTTAATAAAGTCTCTGATTTTGAAGCATTATCTCAAGCCATTTGTCCTGATTTATTTGGTAATTACGGAGACTTACCCAGAGAAGGAATTAGTAATAAAGTTTACGGTTCAACCCCTTATCCGGCCGATAAAGCTATCTTATTTCATAACGAAAGTTCTCATCTCAATAGTTGGCCACAAAAAATCTGGTTTTTCTGTGTTCAACCTGCGGAAAAAGGAGGAGAAACCCCCATTGTTGACTGTCGAAAAATTTATCAAAACCTTGATAGTAATATTAGAAAAACCTTAGAAGAAAAACAGTTAATGTATGTCCGTAATTACATCAAAGACTTTGACGTTAGCTGGCAAGACTTTTTTAAGACAGATGATAAACAAGAAGTCCAAAAATATTGTCAAAAAAATACCATTGACTGGGAATGGTTGCCTAATGATGGGTTAAGAACTAAGAAAGTTTGTCCCGCTATTATTCAACATCCTACCACTCAAGAATCTGTCTTTTTTAATCAAGTTCAATTACATCATATCTCTTTTCTTGACCCTGATATTCGCCAATCTTTATTATCAAACTTTGGTTATGAAGGGCTTCCTAGAAATGTTTACTATGGGGATGGTTCACCCATTGAAGATGAAGTGATGAACCAAATCAAAACAATTTATCAAGACTTATCGGTTAGTTTTCCTTGGGAAAAAGGCGATATTTTGATGTTAGATAATATGCTAACTGCTCATAGTCGAAATCCCTACCAGGGAAAGCGTAAAATTGTTGTAGCAATGGGCAATTTAGTCAATTTAGCAGATAGATAAATTTCAAAATCAAATACTTTTTAAATTAAGAAGAGGATACCAACATGATTAATCAAACGATTCAAGGATTTCGTCTTTCCCCACAACAAAAATATGTATGGTTACAACAACAAACAGTTAACTCTACCTTTAGTAACCCATTTTGTTCACAAATTGCCCTTTTAATACAAGGCAACTTACAAATTAATCGCCTACAAAATGCTCTAGAAACCCTGATTAAAAGATATGATATTCTAAGAACAAATTATAAACAAATTCAAGGAATTAAGTTACCTGTCCAAGTTGTCAATGAATTTTTTTATCTCCATTGGCAACAAGATAAAACTTCCCCTGAATTCCTTGATCAAACCATTGAAAATATTTTTCAAACCCATCGAGAAAAGTTAAATAACCTAGAGGAAACGACCCTATTTTATTTATCCTTATTAACGGTTTCAGAAACCAAACATTTTTTACTGATTAGTTTACCTGCATTAAACGGCGATGCAGAAACCCTAAAAAATTTAACCCAAGAAATTTATAATATTTATCATCAAAAAGATAATAATGACGAAATTATTGACTATTTACAGTTTTCTGAATGGCAAAACGAACTATTAGAAGAAGAAGAGGCAACCGAAGGCTTTAATTATTGGCAACAAGAAAAAAAACACCCTAAACCTAGTTTAAAACTTCCTTTTGAACAGCAAAATTCAAACTCTTTCAATCCGAAAACCTATACATTAGAAATTGGTAGAGAAATTACAGAAAAAATAAAAAGTTTTGCTACAAGTTATAATGTCACTATTGATAACTTTATTCTCACTTGCTGGCAAACTTTACTATCAAAACTAACCAATGAAACCCATATTGTTGTTAATCATAACTACAAGGGAAGAATTTATGAAGAACTACAAGACATCTTAGGATTAGTTGATAAATCGATTCCTGTTTATAGTCATATTGATCAATCAATGACCTTAAATGAGTTACTAATAAAAACCCATGAAACCGTTAGTAATCATCGTCCTTGGCAAGACTATTACTTAGGAGATAAAAACGAAATTACGCCAATAGCATTTGAATTTCAAACCCAGGAAAAACAGTATCAAGGTGATGACATAACTATCAGTTTATATCAACAATATACCTGTAGCGATCGCTTTAAACTAAAACTCTTTTGTCTCCTCCAAGAAAATAGTCTCAAAACTCAATTTTATTATGATGCTAGTCTCTTCAACTTAGAAGAAGTCCAACGGTTTGCTGACTATTTTCAAACCCTATTAATGAACATTTTTACCCATCCTAACGCCCAAATCAAAGACATAGAAATACTCAATCATAACCATATTAATGAATTACTAATTGAATTAAATAATACCAAAACTAAACATAATGAGTTAACCTCATTTAAAGAAAAATTTGAACAACAAGTTAAACAAACCCCCCAAAATACGGCCCTGGTTTATGAAGACAAAAAACTATCCTACGAACAATTAAACCAACAAGCCAACCAACTCGCCCATTACTTAATAAAACTCGGTGTTAAACCCGATAGTCCCATCCCTGTTTATGGCGATCGCTCCTTAGAAATGATCATCGCCATGTTAGGCATTATTAAAGCAGGGGCAGCCTATTTACCCATCGATTCAGCCCTTCCCTTTGCCGGACTCCAACAACGGCTAAAAGAAGCAAAAGCCAACATTTTAATCACACAAAAATCTCTAGTTACCCCCCAATCTTTACCCAATTATAAAGTTATTGATCTAGACAAAGATTGGCCAACCATCGCCCAAAATAGCAACCAAAATCCTCACATTCAACTAACCCCTGAAACCCTAGCCTATGTTATCTTTACCTCCGGTTCTACGGGACAACCCAAAGGGGTGGCCATCGAACACCGACAACTCCTTAACTACCTTCATAGTATTATCAAAGCATTAGATATTCCTCTCCATGCCAACTTTGCCCTAGTATCCACTTTAGCAGCAGACTTAGGCCATACTTGCATCTTTCCCGCCCTTACCACTGGGGGATGTCTGCATCTCATTTCTCAAGAAAGGGCTGCTAATGCAAAAATCCTGGCCGACTACTTCCAACACCATTCTATTGACTGCCTGAAAATCGTCCCCTCCCACCTCCAGGCGTTACTCGCAGCCGATCCCCAAGGATCATTTTTACCCCGTCAGCGACTCATATTAGGGGGAGAAGTAGCCCCTTGGGGACTCATTGACCAAATTCGGCAAAAAGCCCCTAACTGCCGTCTATTCAACCATTATGGACCCACAGAAACCACCGTGGGAGTCACCACCTACCCCATTGACTCCCAAACCCCCACCCTGGGAACCGTCCC
>NZ_PRLH01000088.1 GCF_003013815.1 Cyanothece sp. BG0011
CCAGCGCGCGGGGAAACCCTAAGAAGAAAGTCAAGGGAATTAAGGACTTATTAAGCCTTAAGCCTGACATCGCTATTATGGAACCCACCGGCATTAACTACCAAAAAGTATGGGGTAACATACTAGCTCAAAATGGTGTAGAAGTTAGACTGATTAGTCATAGAGCGTTAAGCACTCATCGGGATCATTTAGACTTACCTGATAAGGAGGATGAAACTGATAGCTTTGCTCTCGCTCATTATGGTTTACAAAACTTAAATAATAAGAGTAAGTTCTTAACGATTCGAGAACAACCTATTAACAGAATCAGAGAACTTTGTCTAAGACTAGAACATCTTAATAGGGTACAGAATCCTATCATTAATCGAATGAGACAGGATCTGGCCTGGCAGTTTCCAGAAATTAGTCAAAGACAAATCAGAAGAAAAGGGTACACAGTGCCTATCTTTTATCGTTGGTTAGCTGAAGAAAGTCAGTCTAAAAAGTATGATAGGGAATACTCTGAGACGGTTGGCTTAGGTTTAACTGATGATGTTCGATTACACGCTCAAAGGTTATGTGACCTACAAAGAGAGGAAATCAAGATAGAAAAAGAATTAGATCCATTAATTAATGATCCTCAATTCTTTTCTTATCGAAAGGTTTTTACAGAGTTTCGTTTTGGGTTCAGACATCAAGCTATTCTTATCAGTCAAATCTATCCGTTTGAGAATTTCTTAGGAGAAGATGGTAAGCCCATTGTGGTGTTTAAACGGTCTACTAAAAAGAGTAAAAATTCTCATACAAAGAGATATTTATCTCGGAGAAGATTCGAGAAAATGCTAGGGGTTGCCCCAACTGAAAACAGTAGCGGTAATCAGAGCAAAAAGAAAGTAGTCGGAGGATCTTCTTTATGTCGTAAACTTTTCTGGCAATGGATCTATACGAGTGTTCAACCCATGCAGGCCAGAAAGAATAACCCTATTTTGTGTGAGATCCATGAGTGGATGAACCGACCCAAATTACAGGGGACTCCTTACCGATTGTTAATGATGAAGACCGCCAGCCATGCAGCTAGATTACTGTTTAAAAGGTTAGTTGAAGAGTTAACATAATCATTATCAACTATAATGATCAATATCAATTGATAGGATAAATGTACCTATTAATTGTTTTTTCCCACAGAGTTTACTATAAGGAACGCTACAATGTCTGAGAATGCAAGAAGTCGTGTTGTCACCCAAGGAAGTCAACGCACTCCCAACCGTGCCATGTTGAGGGCTGTGGGCTTTGGAGATGATGACTTTAATAAGCCTATCGTTGGGGTAGCAAATGGCTTCAGTACCATCACTCCCTGTAATATGGGGATTAATGACTTAGCCAAACGCGCTGAGGCAGGAATTAGAAATGCTGGTGGTATGCCCCAAATGTTCGTACTATTACTATCAGTGATGGTATTTCAATGGGGACTGAAGGCATGAAATATTCCCTCGTCTCACGGGATGTTATTGCCGACTCCATCGAAACCGTTTGTAATGGTCAAAGCATGGATGGAGTGATTGCCATTGGTGGATGCGACAAAAATATGCCAGGGGCAATGATAGCCATGGCTAGAATGAATATACCTGCAATTTTTGTCTATGGTGGAACCATTAA
>NZ_PRLH01000226.1 GCF_003013815.1 Cyanothece sp. BG0011
TAAGTTCGATTCTTGAATCTTCTGTAAGATAAGCATCAATAGTTGGACGAATAGCTTCAAGAAATATTATTGCCATAGCTAAATAGCGATAATGAGATAATAATGGTTCTTTATAACTGAAAAAATCTAAAATTTCTAAACAACTATCTTCTAAAGACTGTGTTTGGTTTGGTGCATACTCATAAAGTTCCTCATAATGATTTTGCCAGATTTTATGAATAAGTTTCTGTAAAGATAAGGGAAGTTTATAATTCTCGGAAATTTCAAACTTTGTATATTCAGATAAGAATACTTTCTTCATTTAATTACTTATTTTATGTAAGCTTAACACGATTTTATATTACTGCCACAAATAAACTCGAAGATGATTAAAGTTAATTGAATCAATTCTTGATTTTTGTAAATAATTAAACAATTTAAAATCATCGGTTAAAACTAAATATTGATTCTTAGATAGTTCTATAATTCCACAGTCAGTTAACCCAAATTTGATAAATCCATTATTGTTAACAATCTCTTGACTAGATAAAGCACATTCGTCTATTTCAGAAATAAGTTGAGCAAATATAGCAAAGCATTTTGAGCGTTCTGGTTCACCTATTTGATTCGTTAAACTGTTAACTTCAGTTAAAATATTAGGGGTTGTGACTATTTTAGAAAATAAATTAATAAGTTTAATTAATAAATCATAATCTTCAGGAATAAATTGTTTAGTTCGTTTAAATTGAGAAATTCGTTTACGATTAGAAGATCCTACAATCAAAAGTAATAAAATATTAGTATCAATTAGAATTCCTTTATTTCGATATCTATTCAAAAGTATCTGAACATCATCCATTATAATTCTCTGATTTTAATTGATTTAAGCTCTCCTGTTTCTGCATCTATTTCGACAATTTTATATTCTCTTATATTCATTGCTGTCTTTAATACGTTAGGAAGATTTTTCTGTTGATCTATTGGTGGATCAAATAAGAAACCTAATGTTATTAACCAGGATTTTTTGTCTGATGATAGTTCAATTTCTTCTAATCTTATATCATTGACATTACCAAAAAGATCGATTATTTGATTCAAGTGATTTTTAGCTTTACTAACCGCTTGTCTAACGTCTATGGTCATTATTTTTTTATCGTTATATTTTATCAATATTTTATCATACACATCAATAATTATAATTCAGACATTAGATTATTGGTCAAATACACCACAGATTTATGATTGTTGGGTTTCATCCTTCAACCCAACCTACGAAATTAGCGAACACTAAAAGATTCGGTCATGCCATTCAAATAAGAATAGCATAGAAGTGATTAATATCACTTACATTAGATTTGTTAGTAATGTAAACTTAATATAGTCAATTTTAAACTTATTGCTTAAACTTCAGTTTAAATGTTAACTCAAAATCAAGTAATTCAATTAACTCAAGCAATCAAAGACCAAAGCAATACTAATAGTAAGTTCTATGGACGCTTATTAGAATGGTCAGATATTACTAATCACTATGGTATCGGTCTTTCGGATGAATATTTGTTTAGTACAGGAGAGTTTCCAGACCTTCTTCCTATGTTCAAATATCAAGATAAATTAAAGCTAACTCCGACTAAAGCACTAAAACCTAATTTAGTTATAGAAAGATTAATATATGCTCTAGATTGTTTTAAAGATTGGCATTATGGATTGCTTGGTTGGAACTGTGAACATTATGCTAGATTAGTAGCTACGAATGAAGCATTATCCTATCAAGTAAAATTATCACCTTTAGCTTTTTTAAATAACGGGGGATATAATCCTGATGCTGTTAGAGTTTTTTGATAAATATCTCGACAATTTAGGATTAAATACTTTAAATAGGTTAGAGGTTTGATCGCTTATGGATTACCACCTGGATAAGCAGTAATAACAAAACGAATAACTGTCCCGATCACAGCTGTTCCCAAAATACCAATTAATGTCCAAATTTGAGCTTTACTTGACCCTTTCAATTCTTTGACATCTTCTTTTAAGGTACTCACATCAGATTCTACCCTCGCTTGGCTTACCTCTATTTTAGTTAGTCTCTCATCAATTTTTTCTAGTTTCTGATT
>NZ_PRLH01000004.1 GCF_003013815.1 Cyanothece sp. BG0011
ATAACGTATCAAACCGTTTGATCGATGAGGTGGGAAACTCCCACCTCACACTATTTATGGATAAAATCTAGAAGATTTCTTCTTCTTGATACGTCAAAATTGTGCAATCAGACGTAGGGTAAGCAGCACAAGTGAGGACATAACCAGCATCGACTAGAGGATAACCTAAAAACTGAATGGCTTGGGCAGTTTGTTCGACAGTTCCCTCAAGCACTTTTCCAGCACAAACTGTACAAGCTGCTGCACAACAACAGGCAGGAAGCTCAATTCCATCTTGTTTCGCTTTATCTAGAATAACCTGGTCTGAGGCAACTTGAATGGTTGTTTGGGTTTGAGTTTTAGGGTTGATCAAGGTAACAGAAAATTCTTGTGGTTGACTGTTCATGTTAGGTTAAAATCCTCAATTGAGATGGAGACATAATAGGCTTTACCTATCTATTACCAATGTTCCCCAAATAAGGGATCAATTGAACATTTAACATGAAAAAGCATTGAGTTTTCTTTTTTAGCTAACGGTTTCTGTTAGTTGATGCTGTTGCCATAACTGTTGATAAAGACCCGGTTGATTCACTAAATTTTGATGGGTTCCTATCTGTATAATTTGGCCATGATCCATAACAAAAATGCGATCGGTTTGTGCAGCAGCAGACAGTTGATGAGAAATAAAAATGATGGTTTTTTGTCGATTTTTAGAGAGACTGTTGAGAATATTGGTGGCTGTTTTGTTATCCACACTCGACAGGGCATCATCTAATATTAAGACAGGAGAATTAATTAACAAAGCTCTAGCTAATGCACTGCGTTGACGTTGTCCCCCGGATAAGGTAATTCCTCTTTCACCGACGATGGTTTCATACTGTTGAGGAAAATTGAAAATTTCTTCATGAATTTGCGCTTGTTTGGCTGCGCTTTCTACTTCAAACGGTTCTTGTAGGGGATCACCATAACGAACATTATTGAGAATAGTGGTACTAAACAAAAAGCTATCTTGAGGCACATAAGCAATGGCTTGTCGTAGGGTTTTTAGGTCGAGTTCCGTGATATCATAACCATCTAGAAATAGTTGTCCTTTGTCAATATCTAATAGACGAGGCAAACTATTAGCTAGGGTTGTTTTTCCTGAGCCAATAGGGCCAACAATCGCAATAATTTCTCCTGGTTCGATCAAAAAATTAACATCTTTGAGGGCTGGTTTTTGCTCTCCTGGATAAGTATAAGTTAAATGTTGAGCCGTAATTTTTCCTTGGATTGAATCTATTGGTAAAACAAGATTATCGTCTGAGTTTTGAATTTTAGGTTCGGTTTGAAAGATAGCTTGTACTCGATCAACACTCACTTCTCCCCGTTGATAGGCTGTAATGGTAAATCCGAGTAAAGCGGTGGGAAAGACTAATCTTTCTACTAATATTAGTAATGCCACAAAATCTCCGATACTAATAATACCTTGATTAATAGCTGATGTCCCAAAAGCTAATAGTAATAAAAGACTGATATAGGATAAGGCTTCAATTAAGGGAAATAATAAATTGCGGGTTTGAGCAAGTTTTAAATTGGCTTTAAGAAGCTGACGATTTTTATCAGCAAAAGCTCGTCTTTCATTCTCTTCTTGAGCATAAATTTTAATCAAAGCAATGCCACTCATATCTTCTTGAATGAGTTGACTAATCTCAGAGAGTTTTTCTTGTACGTCCAACTGTTGTTGTTGCAATTTTCGGCTAAAGACTTGCACCGTAATTAACATCAAAGGATAAACGGCCACCGCTAATAAACTTAACTTTACATTGATAGCTAACATGGCAGGTAGGGTGAGTCCATAAGCAAAAATGGTATTAGCTAAACTGAGTAAAGCAAACCCCACCAAACGACGAATATTGTCCACATCACTGGTGGCACGGTTAATCAGGTCTCCCGATGTATTTCGCGAAAAGTAAGCTGGTTCTAGGGTCAATAAATGCTCAAAGATGCCTTGTTTTAAACTAAACTCCACATCCCGTCCCACTCCAAAAATACAGAGACGAGACACCATCCGAATTCCCCAAGAAATGGAAGCTAAAATAAAAATAAGGATAACAGCCCGTAATATTTCCTCAAAACTAAAGGCCTGTCTCAGATTATCAATGCTGTCTCTAATTAAAAGGGGAATATAGACCCCTAACCCATTGACCACCAGCAACGCTACCATACCATAAGTAATAACGCGCCAATGGGGCCGGAGATAGGTGGCTAGTTGTCGGATTCTTGCAAGTGCCATGAAGTCAGTAATTGATAATTGATCACGAGTAACGAGTAGGTTTCTTAAGAAACTTATTATATCTTAATGCCCCGATCCATCAATTGATGGTAATTAAAGCCAAAAAATTATAAAGTAATCTAAATACTTTGTTAATATTATTGACATAAGCAATCCGACGGAGAAACACGATTATTATGACTCAATCGACCAAATCTACTGTTATTTCCCCTTCCATCCTTTCGGCGGATTTTAGCCGTTTAGGTGCAGAAATTGAGGCAGTGGATAAAGCAGGCGCAGACTGGATTCATGTAGATGTCATGGACGGTCGTTTTGTGCCTAACATCACCATCGGTCCATTAATTGTTGATGCCATTCGCCCCTATACAAAAAAACCCCTCGATGTTCATTTAATGATCGTTGAACCTGAAAAATATGTCGCTGACTTTGCTAAAGCCGGGGCTGATATTATCTCCGTTCATGCAGAACATAACGCTTCCCCCCATTTACACCGTACTTTAGGGCAAATTCGAGAATTAGGTAAACAAGCAGGGGTGGTTCTCAATCCTTCTACTCCTTTGGACTTAATCGAATATGCTCTAGAATTGTGTGATTTAGTTTTGATTATGAGTGTTAACCCTGGTTTTGGGGGTCAGAGCTTTATTCCTGAAATGACGAATAAAATTCGCAAATTACGTCAAATGTGTGACGAAAAAGGACTTGATCCCTGGATTGAAGTGGATGGCGGTCTTAAGCCTGGTAATACTTGGCAGGTGTTAGAAGCTGGTGCTAATGCCATTGTCGCTGGTTCTGCCGTCTTTAAAGCGGATGACTATTCAGAAGCTATTGAAGGGATTCGTAACAGCAAACGTCCTGAGCCTGAGTTAGCAACTGTATAATTCTCTGATGAGAAAAAGCGATCGCTTTTGATCGCTTTTTCCCACTATCAGTAAGATGGGGGTCAACAGGAATTGCTCCCTATTTTACTTATTTATGAAAAAGTCATTTGAGACGGATTAAGATATTGATAACTCAGATCAGAGTCTTGCCACGCTTTACCATCTAGGGCCATTTGCTCGATCAAACTGGCTAAACGTAACGCTTTTAAGGCCTGAGTGCCTCCCACAGAGGGTTGATCCCCTCCTCTAACACAATGGACAAAGTGTTCTAATTCAGCGTGTAGGGGTTCGATTTTGGTGGTATGGACTTTTTCAATTAATCCATCTTGACGATATAAAACTTGTCCGTAGTCGGTGCTATAGTTAGCGGTTGTTTGTCGGTGAATTAAAATATCGTTGTTGAGAAAATCCGCTTCGGTTAAACAGTTTTTACAATGGGCTGCTAAACGACGAATTTTACGATGAGTGACTTTACTAGCTGTTAGGGTGGCAACAATGCCATTAGCAAACCCCAAAGTAGCCGTGACATAATCGAGATGACCGGAATTAGAGGCACAACTGCCACTGGCGGTGAGTTTGACCACAGGAGATCCCACTAACTCTAAGAGTAAATCAATGTCGTGGATCATTAAATCCAAGACCACAGAGACATCATTTGCCCGTTGAGAATAAGGACTCATGCGATGGGCTTCTAAAGCTAACACTTCTTCTGTTTTCAAGACTTTGCTCAGTTCTTGAAAAGCAGGGTTAAACCGTTCAATATGACCCACTTGCAAAATACCATGGGAACTCGCAGCCGCATTAACTAACGATTCTGCTTCTGCGATACTAGCAGCAATGGGTTTTTCAATCAGGGTGTGAACCCCTGCCCGTAAACAGTCCATCCCCACCGAGTGATGCAAGCGAGTGGGAACCGCAATACAAACTGCATCGACATGGGGTAGAAGATCCTGATAATTTTCAAAGAAACGGACTCGATATTTACTGGCAATATCGATACCCCGTTCCACATTTACATCAGACACGCCGACTAATTCCACATCTTTGAGTAAACTGAGAATTCGGCTATGATGTTGTCCCATATTACCCACTCCAATCACACCAATACGAATGGGATCGAAAATGCTTCTATGGGATGTTAGGGGTTGTTGTGTATCTGACATTGTCTGGGTTGCTCCTGTAAACTCCTCCACCAAGTTTGATTGTCTCGCCTCTGCATCAGTTAGTTAATGAGTCAATCACCCAAGATGGTAACACAGTTTGCCAGAATGTAAAGAAATAGAACGTTATATAGTGCTACGCACGCTTGGAATGGGGAATAGGCAAGGGTTCTCCCCCTCACAAAAGGGGGAGTTAGAGGGGGTGGCAATGGTAGGCTGTCAAAGGGTTTCAGGATTGGGAAATGTCAAACTCATATCTTGCACCTTCGATTAAATTGGCTAGTTTAGAGAGGGAATAGGGAATAGGGAATGGGCAATGGTATTTATTTTTGACTGTAACTGATTGAGAATTGATTCTCTCCAGTTTATTATTTGGTTTTTATGTACTGGTGCAAGATGTCAGTCAAACACAAACACCATAATGCGTAGTGTTATGTTATTTGTCTCTTTCGGCAGAGTCGAAAAAAGATAATATTTTGCTATTTAAATAGTAAAGCTACCTAAATATTTGTAATGCAAAATAAATTAAATTCTCCTAACCTTCCTGACAAAGGTAAATTTGCGGGTGTCTTACGCCTTTTAGGTCAAATCAGTTACTGGATTCATCTCATTCTGGGTGCAGTTTCAGCCCTCATTTTGGGATTAATTTTATTTAGCCGTAAACTAGGCACACCTGCTAATAGTACAGCCATTAATATTAGTATTTTCTTGACCATTGCTAGCTTGGTGGCGTTGGGAATTAGAATCTTCTTTGCTTGGCGTTATGGCCGTATAGCTAAGCAACTGCAATCAGCGACTCCCATGCAACCCAATCGATTAGAGATTGCTAATTTATTACGAATTGCTCTAACTGTTAGTTTAACAGGACTAATTTTGGCATTTTTAGCCTCAGAAACGACAGTAATCAGTATCATTGCTCAAGCGATCGCTCAACCCCAGGGTCCTAGAGTATACGAACAACAGCAAGCAATTGAAACAGCAGATTTGTTTTTGGATTTTGTCAACGTCACTATTTTAGGTGCCCACGCATTGGGAACGATCAATTCTTTAGGATTGCTCAACTGGATTACGCGAGACTAAACTATACAAAATAATAGTTATCAGTGACAAAGATGCCAACATTGTTGGGCTATTGCCCAATCTTCTTCGGTATGAATCACTAAAATTCTCACCGATGAGTCTTCAGTGGCGATATCTTCATCGACCGGAGAGGCTTGATTTTTGGTTTTGTCTAATTTGAGTCCTAAAAATTCAAAGGTTTCACAAGCTTTTTCCCTAACTAAAAAGGCGTTTTCTCCTACCCCGGCAGTGAAGACTAAAACGTCTAATCCCCCCAAGACGGCTAACATCGAACCTATCTGCGATCGCAAACGATGAATATACATATCAAAGGCTAATTGAGCGCGAAAATTATTCTCTTTGATTCCTTGTAAAATAGCCCTAATATCCGCAGATATTCCTGACACGCCTTTTAACCCTGATTCTTTATTTAAAAGGGTATTTAATTCATCTGGGGTTAAGCCATATTCTCCCATTAAATAAATTAAGATAGCCGGATCAATCGAACCACTACGGGTTCCCATCATCAACCCTTCTAGAGGGGTAAATCCCATGGTTGTATCGATACTTTGACCATCTTTGATAGCGGTTAAGGAGCAACCATTACCCAGATGACAGTTAATTAATTTTAGAGAAGATAAGGGTCGATTGACAATTTCCGCTGCCCGATGGGCGCAATATTCATGACTAATACCATGAAATCCATAACGACGAATTCCTTTTTCTAACCATTCAAAGGGTAGGGGATAAGCTGCATTTTCTAGGGGAATGGTTTGATGAAAGGCTGTATCAAATAGAGCTACTTGAGGCACATTTCCTAATACTTTTTCTATGGCTTCTATTCCTTCAATATGACCGGGATTATGATTAGGGGCTAAAGGAATTAATTCAGCAATTTTAGCTTTAACGTCAGGGGTTATTTTGGTCGCTTCAGAATATTTGATGCCGCCATGAACCACTCGATGTCCCACAACATTGATATCATTTAATTGCCCAATCACTTTTGTTTCACCTTGGGTTAAGGTCTCGAGCATTTGAGGAATTGCTTGTGCTTTATTGTTCCTATCTAAGGTTATGGTTTGTTTAATTTCTTTGGCTTTTACGGTTAAAATTCCTTCCTTTTCTGACACGGTCCAATCAATATTTGCTGTCCAAATAGGTTCAGGAGGATGCTTAGGCAGACTGTTTCCTTCTATATTATATAGACAACTTTTTTGACTGCTCGAGCCGGCGTTGAGTACCAAAATTTTCATGATCTTCTCTGAGTCAAATCATGTTTTTATGATACCTCGAAAATTGATGATTAACGCGCCCTGGAGGACTTGAACCCCCGACATCAGGTTTTGGAGACCTGCGTTCTACCAACTGAACTAAGAGCGCATGGTAGGAGTCATAGTCAAGGACTATGGTCTAAGCCTTAACTATTATAGCGCAGTTTGATCCTTTTTTTGTAGGTTAGGTGCGCTATTTTTAAACTCATTTTAAACGCGACGATCAAAACGCTGGCGAATTCTGGTGGCTTTACCCACTCGGTTACGGAGATAGTATAGTTTAGCCCGACGGACTTTACCACGACGGATTACTTTAATATCAGCGACACGAGGAGAATGGAGAAGAAACACCCGTTCGACTCCTACACCTTGGAAGACTTTTCGCACGGTAATGGTTTCGTTAATGCCTCCATTCCGCATGGCAATAACGGTCCCTTCGTAAGGCTGAACCCGTTCTTTGCCCCCTTCTCGAATTCGGACACCCACGCGAACGGTATCTCCCACATGGATAGTGGGTAAGTCTGTTTTAAGATATTCCGATTCTATATCTTTTATAATGGCTTGAACATTCATGGCTTTTGCAAAAACTCACAATTGACTATCTTACCCTACTTTTCTATTAAAATCAAGGTCTTAAAATTCAATTCCGGCTTGGGCTTTGATCCCTTGTTCTTTGAAAGGATGTTTAATTAATTTCATTTCTGTGACGAGATCAGCGATTTCTATCAGTTCGGTGGGCGCCCCTCTTCCGGTTAGAATAACATGGGTAGATTGGGGTTTTTCTTGCAGGGCTTTAATAACAGTTTCAACGTTTAAATACCCTAATTTTAAAGCCACGTTGACCTCATCGAGTAACACTAATTGATAGTCTGGGTTATTGATAAAAGAAACAGCTTTTTCCCAAGCTTTTTGGGCGTTTAAAATATCCCTTTCTCGATCTTGAGTTTCCCAGGTAAACCCTTCGCCCATAGCTAAAAAGTCTAGCTGATTTTCCCATTGACTTAAAACGGCTTTTTCGGCTGGTTCCCAGGCCCCTTTAATAAACTGAACAATGGCTACTCGAAAACCATGGCCCAGCGATCGCACAACCATTCCTAAGGCTGCGGTGGTTTTCCCTTTACCGTTACCGGTGTTAACAATAGTGAGTCCTTTTTCTTTTGATGCTTCTGCAAGACGTTTTTCTTGAATTTCTTTCCGTCTTTGCATTTTTTTTTGATATTGTTCTGATGAAAGATTAGTATCAGTGGTCATTTTAATCAGGTATTTCAGGTATTCAATATTGATAAATAAGTGGCTAAGATAATAATTCCTCAGCCTATCTTATAATTTGAGAATTATATCTCTTGAGTTATAGGGTTTTTTCCATCGCCATAAGATTCATTCTCATCAGGTTCTTTAATTTTTTCTACTTCTGATTGAACTTGGTTCAAATGAATATCATTGACCTTATTAATAAACGCGGCGATCGCTTGTTTTTCTAGCTCTTGTATTTGTTCTTCTGTTTTTTGTTGTTTTTTACCGTCTTGTTCTGTTTTTATCGATTCCATATCTAATTTAGTAATTCTTAGACTAAACTTTTCTTGTTCTGCTTCTAAGTTTTCAACAATTCCGTTGGCTTCTTTCCAACGAGCTTCTAAAGGAAAAGAGGTAGAAAAACTAGCAAAAATGGAAGCAGCTGCCGGCAAAACAACTGGTAGCCAGTTTAACCATCCTGGACCCGTATCAAGTTTATCAACTAATACTAATACTGGAGTAACACCCGAAAAAATAATGGTAGAAATTTGTAAGAAATAATAAAGGTTTCTCGCATTATTTCGCGTTGAACTATAATCCACAATTAACTGTTGACAATACCGTAAGGCATTTTCTCGTTCTAACTGTAAGCGAGCATTTGATAACTCTGGATTTTCTAAAAGTTCCTCATATTTCTGTTCTCTTTCTGCTCTATCTTTGGCGGAAAAATATTGAGAATTGAAAAGTAATAGGAATATAAATCCCGCCAAAAATATTGCATCTAAAGTTACAAAAAGTTGTTTATTCTTTATCACTAAAGTAATAATAACACCTGCCGCAAAAGAATCTAAACAGATGTATTCTAATACTTTCAAGAATCGACGAAGACCAACCAGAGAACTGGTTTTTTCTTCTCCACTCTTAGGGGTTATAGATTCGCTTACTGTCATAATTAATTACGGTTTTCTTGTTAATAGGAATAACTAATGACTTAGGTCATCGATAAGTAAGGAATAATCATTGCTTGAAAACTAGGACTTTTATCACGCCTTACTTATTTCTTACTTATCAATGTCTTCAATTTTATCAGATTGCCAAAAACTTTGAATCGAATAGTCCAATTTTTGTAACATTTCCCGTAATAACGGTAAACTTAAGCCAATTACATTACTATGACAGCCTTCTATTTTTTCAATCAATACGCTTCCTTTGCCTTCTAGAGCAAAACTGCCGGCACATTTTAGGGGTTCTCCTGTATTAACATAAGCTTCAATTGTGGGATCATCGATATCAGCAAAATAGACTTTTGTGACCCCACAAGAGAGCAAAGTTTTTTGTTTTTTTCCATCTAAAAGGGCATGACCGGTGTATAATATCCCTTGATTATTTCTCATCATTTGCCAACGAGCGATCGCCTGTTCTGGAGAGTCGGGTTTTCCATAAATTTGGCCATCAATAGCCAAGACAGAATCACATCCTAAGACTAAACAATCGTGGTACTTCTGAGCAACAATTTCTGCTTTACATTGTGCTAAAACTTGAACTAATTTAGGGGGGTTAGTTTCGGTGATTTGAGATTCATCAAAATCACTCGAACAAACAATCGGATTAATACCTACGGTTTTGAGAAGTTTTAGACGAGCAGGAGAAGCAGAAGCAAGAACAAAAGGGGGAGATTGTTGCATTTTTTACTGGATTTCAAGTTTAATTAATTCTAATATTTAACTAGCAATCAGCTATCAGTTTAAAAATACTGACTGCTGATTGCTGATTGCTTTTTTAATAAACTGAAAAAGAATTGACTGAAGTTTCAAACAAATCTTTAACTTTATCCCAACGTTTTTGTAAAGTCGATAAATTAAAGGTAAATAGTTTACCACGACTTACGGCAATACTAGCAAGATTATGGCGTTGCTCTTGATTAGGTAAGGTGACTTCATATTCTAAATTATAATAAGTTTGTCCTTCAACTTCCCGTGATTCAGCATTAATCAAATCAACTTGACGGCCAGTTTCTTGATTATTATTCATTTGTTTTAATAAATAATATCCCACTTCCGTGGGAGTTCCTAAGTCGGATAAGGTTTTTTCTTTATCCACATCACTAACAATGACACTTAAGTTTTCAGTGGGTTCGATGATGTCGCGAAAAATGACATCTACTCCTTGAGACGACTGCTTGACATCGACTCCAACCCAACCATTAGGATACAAAAATTGATACCCGTCACCGGCATCGACATAACTTTGTAAACCACCTAACCCAATCGAGCAACTAAATAGAGTTAAACTGATTAGGGTAAGGACAACGATTCTTAGAGACTTAAACATAAACTTTGCCTGACTTTAGCGGTTCTATTGTCTCATTGCAGTGGGAATCTTGTCATCTTAAAATTAAGTGAGAGTTGAGATACTTGTCTTTTTGTACTGCTATCGGTTTTTGTGTTCAGTAATCCTAATCTTCTTTGTAACAAATTTGCAACTTGTTACAAATTTATCTTGATTTTAGGGAACCTTAAAAAAGGGTAAGAAAATGGTCAAAACCTGGTTCAAAGCATTTTTTAGGAGGTAAGCAGTGAACGAGCAAATGGATTTGAGCGATTTTTCCATGTTGGATCTGTTTAGCTTGGAAGTCGAAACTCAAGGAGAAGTCCTCAACGATCACCTTCTCACCCTTGAAAGCCAACTACAAGACTCTTCGGAGGCAAAAGGGTCTATTTCTTTATTAGAAGCATTAATGAGGGCTTCCCATTCCATTAAAGGGGCGGCCAGAATTGTGCAAATTGAACCGGCGGTCAAAATTGCCCACGTTATGGAAGATTGTTTCATGGCGGCCATGGAACGGACCATTACCTTAACCCCGAATCATATCGATTTTCTCTTGCAAGGGGTCGATTTTTTACAGTCCATTGCAGAGGTTGAACAAGATCACTTTAATCAGTGGTTAACCGAACAACAAACCAAGGCCCAGGGGATAGTTGAGGCGATCGCCTCGATCATGGACCCTCAACCCCCTTCAACCCCAGATTCCCCTGAAATACCCGAAACCCTTCCCCCTGTGGAACCCCCCGTCAGTGTGGCTGAAGTGGAAGAGAATGAGCAAGAAACCGAGGATGAGACGTTACCTGAGTTTGATCTATCTATAGACGATGTGTTTCCTGAAGATGGAGAAGAGACCCTTCTCTTTAGCCACGATGTTAAACAGCCTCGGAATCTTCAGGATGATTCGCTGTCAGACAGTCCCCTCTGCGATACGGATCAACAAGTCATGACTTGGGTTGATGACGAACCAGAAACGAGTAAAGATTTAAACCTGTTAACCTCAGATAATTTTGCCACCGATCAAGAAGAAATCACCCCGGCAACTTCCCTGATGTCGGCCTCAGGAATGGGAACCTCGAAAGATCGCTTTGTCAGGGTAAGTACCGATAACCTCAACCGCCTTATGGGTTTAGCAGGAGAATCCTTGGTCGAAGCGACGGCATTAGTGCCTTTATCGGAGTCTTTTTTACAACTCAAAAAAAGTCAATTAGAACTCTCCCAATTATTAGAACAATTACAAATCAATTTAGTACAAACCGCTCTTCCCAAAGAAGCAGAAAACTATTTTTCTGAGTTAGTTCATAAAGAACGGGAATGTCGAGGGATTTTAAATGATCGCTTAAATGCTTTAGAACAGTTTAGTTATCGATCGTTCAATTTATCCGATCGTTTATATCGAGAAGTCATTGCCACCCATATGCGTCCTTTTGAAGAAGGAGTTAGTGGTTTTCCTCGCATGGTTAGGGACTTAGCAAGACAATTAAATAAGCGGGTGAAATTAGAAATTATTGGGAAAGCCACTATGGTGGATCGGGATATTCTCAGGAAATTAGAAGCCCCTTTAACCCAAATTTTACGGAATGCGATCGATCATGGTATTGAGTTTCCTGATGAGCGAGTGGCTAAAGGAAAACCCCCAGAAGGAACCATTTATTTAGAAGCAGCCCATCGCTTCGGAATGTTGTCGATTACCATTTCTGATGATGGCAAAGGAATTGAATTAGATAAATTGCGACAATCCATTGTTAAAAAAGGGTTAGTCACCGAAGAAATGGCGAGACAATTAAATGAAGCAGAGTTAATGGAATTTATCTTTTTACCGAACTTTTCTACCGCTAATCAAGTGACGGAAATTTCAGGGCGAGGGGTGGGCTTAAATATTGCTAAAACCATGGTTCAGGAGGTAGGGGGTAATCTCCAGGCTATTTCTAAGCCAGGAAAGGGGATGAATTTCCATTTTCAACTGCCTTTGACTTTATCGGTTATTCGTACGTTATTAACAGTCCCTTAATAGGGGTTTGATAATTAGCAATTTCTGGTAACGGGCGCAGAAATACCATTTGTTCGAGGGACATATCTACATGATAGTAGTTACCTCGATAAGCTCCTAATCTTTCTCCTAACTCCGCCGGACTTTCCACCCGACGGGCTATGACTGAATGCTTTAAATTAGGGGAATAATCGGCTAATTTTTCTAACACCCGGTCAGCCACTTGATTTTTAAGGGTATCGGTCCACCCTGTCCCATTTAACCCGGTATTTTCCGCTCCAGCAATTTGATAAGGGGCAAAAAATTCGATCCATAAGGTATGCTTTCCTTCCGGTGCCATAGACGGATCTAACTGAGTGGGCATTACCACATACATGGAAGGATCTTGATCGGGAATGCGACCCCTAGAGGCTTCATGGTGAGCGGTTTCTACCTGTTCAACAGAATCAGCAATTAAAATAGAGCCGATTAAATAATCATCTTGATGGTTATATTGTTCAAATTTTAGGGGTTCGGATAAAGCACAGTCAATTTTTAAGAGGCTTTCGTTATTGTTAATAATACGTTTATCGAGACGGTGACGTAGTTTGGGGTCTGCACTGTCAATGTCAGCCGGATCGACTAAATTTAAAAATAAACGTTTGGCATCAATATTAGAAATAACCCCATGTTTTGCCCGATATTCTTTACCATTAGCAATTCTCACACCCACTGCTTTACCATTGTCTACTAGAACTTTTTCTACGGTTTGCTCAGTTAAAATCACCCCGTTATAATGGCGAACACATTTGACTAAAGCATCAACTAAAGCCCCTGTACCGCCTCTCGGACGCGCCATGCCAGGGTTATGCCGTAAGCTCATCATCATCGCACCAATGGCCAGACTTTTTTGAGACGGGGCCATCCCTAATTCAGCAGAGAGACGAGCTAGAGGGGCTTTTAACCAAGGTTCGGTTAACCATTCATCGAGAAGATCCTCAGCACTGGTGAGCATGGTACGAACAAAGTCTAAGGCTTTATTAGGGCTTCCTACTACTTTAAGCACATCTTTAAGGGCATTAATGTTATAACCACCAGCAATCTCAAGGATTGATTTTGGCGGTACATTGAAAATGGGAGTTAAAGCATTAATAATCTGTTGCCAATATTCGGTAAATTCTCGGTATCGTTGCGCTTCTTGAGGATTATATTGAGCAATATTAGCACAAGTTTGGTCAACGGAACGATGACCTAAAAAGTATTTTCCGTCAGGATGAGGACAAAAAACAACGGGATCACAGTATAGGTATTCTAACCCAAAACGATTCAGTTCTAATTCTTCGACGACAGGACTTAGATGGATAAATTCATGATCGATCGCACAAAGATTGAACTTAAACCCTGGGGCTTCTTTTGGCATGGCTTCTTCGGTGGTAGCTGCCCCTCCGGGTACGGCTCGTTTTTCAAGTACCAGCACCTGATACCCTGCTTTGAGAAGATAAGATGCACAGACTAAGCCGTTATGACCTGCACCAATTATAATGACATCAAAAGTTTCCATAAGTAGAGTTGTTTATTTAGTTTTTAATCTTAACAATTTTTTCCCTCTTGCCTCTTGGCTCTTGCCTTTTGCCTCTTGCCTTTTGCCTTTTGCCTTAATGTTTAAAAAAGCTCTTATATTGTTGTTCATTAATTCTTCCGGCTTCATATAACGTTTCTGTAATTTCAGAAATAGTTAACACAGAATAAGCGTTGTATCCTTCTATTTTCAGTTTATCTTTAACCCCTTGTTCATGATCGATAAATACCACAATATCGTTGACAACTAATCCAGAAGAGGTTAATTTTTCGGCTCCTTCTTTAACACTTTTTCCTGTGATTAAAATATCATCAACAATCACAACTTTTTCCCCTGCTTGAAAATTCCCTTCAATTAAACGACGGGTTCCGTGTGCTTTAACTTCTTTTCTCGGATAAATCATCGGATGATGTAACATTAAAGATAATCCTGTAGCGGTGGGTAAAGATCCATAAGGAATCCCTGCAATTCTATCAAAATTTAAAGTCTTTAAAATATCAGCATAGGCCGTTAAAACTTGATGGAATAATTGAGGTTGAGAAATAATTTTTCTAAGATCAATATAATAAGAAAACGTTGCCCCAGAAGCTTGCACATATTCCCCAAATAATAAACAACCAATATCATAAAGTTGTAAAATTAAATCTTGGTGAGGATGGGAATTTAATAAACAGACATTGGGACTCCACAGGTCACAGTTTTGTGAACTTTGAGTAATCTTTTGTCGATATTCATTAATTGCTTGGTTGAGATTTTTAACTTCTTCTTTCAAATTTTTAGATTTCAAAAAATCTTGAGGAACAGGAATTAATACCCCATCGCCTGTCGGATTTAAAGCCACTTTTAATATCTCATAAAGATCATTACCCTTACTCCAAATACTACGCATTAATAGTAATCTTTCAGGGGCAAGAGAACGGATTTTTTGGATAACGTCTAAATTGGTAGTTCCGACTTCTAAAAATAACTGTTCTGGGGTTGCCCAAGTTCTCGCTTCTTTGATAACTTGTAAATAAAAGGGGGCTTGCTCCGTGGGATATTCTTGTAACATAACCGCCGAAGGATTAGAGGTATGACAGAGGACAAAAACACCGCGATCGGGATAAACTAAAAAAGGAGCAACATGATCTTGTCCTGCATAAGGACTGACTGTAACAGCATCCACTTGCCACTGTTCAAAAATGGTTTGGGCAAATAGGGTGCTAGTATTAAGATCCCCATGTTTTGCGTCTAAAATAATCGGAATCTCATCAGGAATAGCATCAATAACCTTTAACAATAAGTCTAAGCCTTCTGGTCCCAACGCTTCATAAAAGCCCAAAGTCGGTTTATAAGCACAAACTAACTCTGATGTTTGTTCAATCACCCCTTTTAACCAAGTTTCTAAGCTAATAATTAAACTTTGTTGCTCTGATTGGGTATTCTGAGCTAGGGGCATCATTTCTGGGTTAGGATCAAGACCAAGGATCAATAACGTTTGACAATTAGTGATCCGTTGGGTTAATTTCTCAAAAAAATTCATAAGAGGAAGTTAGCTCTAAAAAAAATGGCCAATTTTACCTTAATTGTACCTCTAACTTATCATTGATCTAAGAAAATAACTCCTGATTGGAAGTATCGAACCTATGGATTTAATAACGTTACAAAATTTTCTCGATAATAGTTCTTTTCTCATTTTATTCTTAACCATGCTCATTTACTGGGCTGGGGCAGCTTTTCCGGGTTTAACCTGGTTACCCACCCTCGGCACAACCGGGGTGGCGATCGCTAATTTATGTATGGGGACCTTGTTGGGGGCGCGATGGTTAGAAGCCGGTTATTTTCCTCTCAGTAATCTTTATGAGTCTTTATTCTTCTTAGCTTGGGGTGTAACCGCCATGCACCTAGTGGCTGAACAAATGAGTCGCAGTGCCTTGGTTGGAGTGGTAACAACCCCCGTAGCGATGGGTATTACTGCTTTTGCAGCCCTGTCTCTACCCCCAGAAATGCAAACCTCTGCCCCTCTAGTGCCTGCGTTAAAGTCGAACTGGTTAATGATGCACGTGAGCGTGATGATGTTGAGTTACGCCACTTTAATGGTGGGTTCAGTATTAGCGATCGCTTTTCTAGTCGTCACTCGCAACCAAGACATTGAACTTAAAGGCAGTTCCGTGGGAACCGGTAGTTATCGCGATAAGTTAGGACGTTCATTACTCAACAATAATCATAAACAACCTACTGTTAATGTAGCCCAAAGTAACGGTAATGGTGGAACAGCCGTGTTAGAAACCGTTGCTATTAAACCTGAAACCATGACCCTGTCTCCTCAACGGCTAAATTTAGCCGATACCCTCGATAATATTAGTTATCGTATCATTGGTTTAGGGTTTCCTCTGCTGACCATTGGTATTATTGCCGGTGCGGTCTGGGCCAATGAAGCATGGGGTCTTATTGGAGTTGGGACCCTAAAGAAACCTGGGCGTTGATTACTTGGTTGGTATTTGCAGCCTATCTTCATGCTCGCATTACCAAAGGGTGGCAAGGCCGTAAACCGGCACTTTTAGCTGCCAGTGGTTTTGTCGTAGTTTGGGTGTGTTATTTAGGGGTTAATTTATTAGGAAAAGGCTTACATTCTTACGGCTGGTTTTTCTAATATTGTCCGGTGGGCATTGCCCACCTTTTTTATTGTTACCATTTTGCACAAGAGTTAGACATTGAACAGGTGAGAAATATACAACAAAAGAAAGTTTTTAAACCCTTCTCATACCAAATCCCGCTTTCAACCCTATCTTATTTTCTATAAAAACCATTGTTTTATATTACTGTTCCCCATTTTCTAATTTAATTCAACCAAAAAATCCGCCTTTGTGTCGGTTGTAAACGGGGACTTTGTTCTTGCATCACTTTATCAATTTGATGGGGATCAAAATTATGACGAAAATCATTTCTTAACTGAGAAACTCGTTTTTCTGTTTCTTCAACTTCGACTTTAATTTCTTTTAACTGCGCTTGTTGAGACCATTGATAGGGAATTAATTTGAACAAGCTAAATAGTGCCACGGCTGATAAAATGCCGTTAATAGCTAATTTAATGGTAATTTCTGTGGCTACCCATTGATGTTCTGGATGAGTGGTAGAAACGGTTTTACGAGAAGAACGACGCTGTCTAGACATGGACATAGTTAAACAGATAACTCATCTACAATAGACCATTCACCCCAAACAAAAACATTAAATTATTGTTTCTGTCGGGATGAATCGGTATCTGTTTTATTAAACGAAACAGTTACTTATAAAGTTCCGTGGCTAAGCGAAAAGCAAGAATCCCAGGAACTAAAGCAATAACTAAAGCAACTAACACTTGGGTATCAGATAACATGGACAGTAATCTCCTAGAATATGACTGATTTAACCATTACTTTGCATCATCATTGACCGTTTGTGAAACATCTTGTTACAAAGATTTAACTTTCTTGGATCTCCCACACCTCCCACACCCCCCTGCCCCCCTTTGAAAGGGGGGAGTTAGAGGGGGGTCGGGGCAGGGGGATGTATTAAATGCCTTCTTTACGGGCCAAGAGGATGGGACAATTCGCATTAACCCTGACATAATCAGATAAAGAGGTTCCTAAGAGGCGATCTAAGTCTGGTAATGCTTTGGCCACAGAAGGACGGCGATCAGGTGATCCTAACAACAATAAGTCGATGTTGTAGTCTTCTGCCAACTGACACAGTTGTTCCCCTGGACGACCCCCTGTTACCGCGCAACGATAGGGAACTCCCATACGCTTCACTTTAGTGGCTGCTTCTGCCACGATGGGGTTATTCTCCATCTCTGCTTTGGAAAGGGGCAGCAGTTCCGGTTTAATGTCAGGGTTCACCCGTGCGAGAATTAACTCAGCTTCTGAATAGTCCCGTAGTAAATACAAGGCTAAATCTAAGGCATATTGGGCGGCAGGAGACTTATCAAGGGCAACCATGACCCGTTTAATCTTTTTGACGTAAACATCATCCTTAACCAACAACATGGGGTGGTTGGTAAGTTGGAAGACGTATTGACTGACGGATTTTTCTAAAATGGCTTCGAGGCGTTTGAGTCCCCTTGACCCCATAATGATTAAATCTGCGTTGATCTCATCAGCTACCTGACAGACTGTGTCTTTGGGGTCTCCTTGCCGTAACATGGTTGAGACATGGGTGGGATCAAGTTTGAGGTTATCGAGGATACCTGCAATTAATTTGCCTCCTTCTTCCCATTTGGTCGCGATCTCATCGGTGGTAATTTGGGGAGGAACGACATGGAGGATGTTGAGGGATGCTTTTTTAATGGCAGGAAGATCCATCAAAACTTTAAGCATTTCTTGGGTGGTTCCGGTTCCTGAGTCAGCGTATAAGATTTTTTCCAGCATGAATTGAAACTCAATTATTAACCGTGATTAGCTGTCTATAAATATTAGAATACTGCGTTTTTTTTTGCTCATATTTAACAAATTATTAAGCAGTGATGGTGTCTGTTAAGTCGGCCTCACTTAAGTTAGTCTGTTCTAGGTTCGTTCCCATTAAATTAGCCCCTCTCAAGTTTGCCCCTTGTAGATTGACTCCTTCTAGGTTGGCATAGCTCAGATTAGCATAACTTAAGTTTGCTCCTTGTAAACTAGAGCCTTGTAGATTTGCTTTGCTTAAATTACTCCATCTTAAATCGAGGCGATCGCCTTTAATTTCTTGTAGGTTAGCATAAGATAAATAACTATGATATAAATGCCCTTGAATCATTTGTGCTTGAAATAAATTGGCTCGATAAAAATAAGCCCCTTGTAGTTCAGCTTCGTATAAACTAGCTTGGGAAAGATCCGCTTCACAAAAGTTAGTATTTCGTCCATAAGCTTCGCTTAAATTGGTACGATTGAGTTGAGCGCGACTAAAATTAGCTGCTTGAATTTGGCTATTTCTTAAGGAGGTTCCAATTAAATTGGCTTGGGATAAATGGGCTTGAATTAAGTTAGCTTGTCGTAAATTTGCCCCAATTAAGTTGGCTCGTTCGAGGTAAGCATAACTGAGATTAGCTGCAGTTAAATTGGCTTGAGTTAAATCAGCTTTTTCTAAGTTTCCTTGGCTCAAATTGACGTTTTCTAAATTGGCTTTACTCAGATTCACTCCACATAAATGAGCTTGTTTCAGATTTTTTCCTCTTAAATCAATCTCTTGTAAATCTGGACTGATTTGAGGGTTATTTTCACGCCAGCTTACCCAGTTTTTTTCTTTTTCTAAAAGGGCTAAATGTTCTTGATTTGCCATGACCATATTTACTCTTTTAATGCGCTTTGTTAATAGTTTAGCAAACTATGGGGACAGGTTAGTTTTTTCAATTCATCTAAACCCTTTATTCTTACTTTAGAGAGATATGCTAATATGATCACAATAAAGATTTAAAGTTACTACTATTTGATGGGAATTAATAACAATTATGTACAGTCTTGCTAAATGGTCTGTAGAAGATTATCACAAAATGATTGAAGCGGGAATTCTTGATGGTTGCCCCGTTGAATTAATGGCAGGAAAAATACTACAAATGAGTCCAGAAGGTCCATTACATCACTATATTAATCTCAGTATTGCTGAGTATCTACGCTCACTGTTAGGGAAAAAAGCTGTCATTAGCGAAGCTCATCCTATTACCTTAATAGACTCAGAACCTGAACCAGATATTGCTGTGGTTCGTTCTCCGTCTACCTTATATTTTGATCACCATCCTTACCCCGAAGATATTTATTGGTTGATTGAAATTGCTGATAGTACCTTAAGCAAAGATTTAGGGATCAAAAAAACAATTTATGCTAATGCTAATATTCAAGAATACTGGGTCATTGCTCTGACTTCTAAAACCCTAAAAGTCTTCCAAAATCCTAAAGAAAACGATTATAAAATCAAAAAAGACTATCAAACTGGAATCATTTCTCCTTTATCATTTCCTGAAATTAATCTTTCAATTGAAACCCTTTTAGGAAAGTAAAAAAAATAATATCAATGAGTAAGAAAAAACCGAGTTATTATAATCATAATGGCTTTTTAATGCCCATGGGATTTCCCATTGAAGGGTTTACATCTGCCCTAAATTACCAAGCACAACCGTCCGATATTTTTCTTGTCACTTATCCTAAATGTGGCACAACTTGGACACAATATATTCTCTGGTTAATGCAACATCAAGGAGAACCTTTGTCGGCATCAGAAAAGTTAGAAACTTATATCCCTCACTTAGAAGAAGTAGGTAAAGAAACCATAGAAAACTTACCTCAACCAAGAGTTATAAAAACCCACTTTCCTTATGAGTTGACCCCTTATCATCCAGAAGCAAAATATATTTATGTGGCGAGAAATCCTTTTGATTGTGTGGTTTCTTTTTATCATCATACAAGAGGGTTTATTAAACATTATAATTTTGCCGATGGAACCTTTGATGATTTTTTTGAATGCTTTATAAGCGGAGAAGTTGACTTTGGAGATTATTTTGATCATTTACTTTCTTGGTATGAACATAAAAACGATGAAAATATTTTATTTTTGACATACGAAGCGATGAAAAATAACATCAAAATGATAATTATAAAAATAGCAAACTTTTTAGGAGGAGATTATTTAAACTGTATAAAAAATGAACATACTCTCAATAAGATTATAATTAACAGTAGTCTAGAAAATATGAAAAAGGAGCAGCAGCGTTGGTCTAGTAACCGTCCTGAAAATATGCCTTCTTTTGTACGTAAAGGAGAAGTGGGAGATTGGAAAAATTATTTTTCATCTGAACAACAGCAAAGATTAATAGATAAATTTATGATAAGAACGGCTGGAACAGATTTAAAACCTCTCTGGTTCTTTTAAATCATTGACTATTCTAAAGCTATTAATTTTTTAACATCAATTTCTGCTTTTGGAAAAGCAAGGGGAGAAATTTTGCCTTCTTGATAGGTTTTAGTTATGGTGTAATCACTTTCCTGGGGATTTTGAAAGACATATAATATTTTATTGTTAATATCAATTACCCAGTATTCAGGAATATCAAATTTAGCATATAAAGTCTTTTTATCAATTAAATATTTTTTTAGGGTACTGTCTGCAATTTCAATAATCCAATAAATATCTTTAGCATAGGGATGACGATTAAGATATAAAGTATCAGGAGTACGTACAATAGTAATATCTGGTTCAGGTTCTGAATCTAATAATGTAATGGGATGAGCTTCCATCACTTCGGCTTTATTTGCTAGAATTGATCGTAAATATTTGACCCCTCGATGATTCAAAAAACGATGAAAGCTTCCTTCAGGACTCATTTGAATAATTTCCCCTGCTATTAATTCTACATGACGATCATCGAGAATTCCTGCGTCAATCATGCGGTGATAATCTTCGACTGTCCATTTAACTAAAGTGTATGTAGTCATATCATTAAAATTGAGAGAAGGGGTTAATAAAAATAGTATTTCTTTCACTCTATAATAATAAAGATTAATAAAAACAAATTCCCATATTGCTACACATTGTTATCCTGTTTAACTACCGAACGGTTGTAAAATTATGCTTTGGCCATATAAAACCCCTGGTATTCCTGATGATCTCTTTGAACGGTTACCAGGTATTCCCCTCAGTAAACGAGAAGTGCGTTTACTACTCATTTCTGCCTTAAGATTAAAACCAGACTCAGTTTTGTGGGATATTGGCGCAGGAACCGGAACCATACCCGTTGAAGTGGGGTTATTGTGTCCCGATAGTCAGATTATTGCCGTAGAACGAGATAAAGATATTGTTAATCTCATTCGTCGTAACTGCGATCGCTTTGAAGTCCAAAATGTAAAGATTCTTGAAGGACAGGCCCCCGACTGTTTTAACCAGTTAGACCCCTTACCCGATCGCGTTTGCCTAGAAGGAGGGCGACCCATCAAAGAGATTTTAACGGAAGTTTGGCAACGATTAAAGCCCGAAGGACGGCTAGTGGCCACTGCTTCTAACCTAGAAAACCTTTATCTGATTTCAGAGGGGTTAGCAGCCCTACAAGCGCGGAATATAGAGGTAGTACAAGGGGGGGTGAATCGGTTAGAAACCAAAGGCATCTATCAAACCTTAGCCGCCGTTGATCCCATTTTTATTCTCAGTGGTGAAAAATTTTAACGAGAATACCTCTGAGCAAACATTCACTAACCTATTGGTATAGTTAAGATAGTTGAGTCTTTTGTATGCTAAGAAAAGAGGCGATTACTATAAATTCTCGAAAATTTCTAGAATAAAGGACAAGAAATTTGTTAACCTTTCATAAGGAATCCTTAATGTTTTTGCCTTGTGACTCCTCACCTTACTCTTTTTCTATTGTTATGCCTTGGACTCGAATTATTACGGCCATTGTCGCCATTGTCTTTGCCTTAGGGATGTTAATTATTGGGGGGTGGTACTTCACCCTCGGACTCTGTGTGATCGTTTTTTTAGGACAACTGGAGTATTTCCAGTTAGTTAGGGCCAAAGGGATCGCCCCGGCCGCTAAAACAACTCTCGTGGTGTCTCAAATCCTGCTGATCAGTTCGGCGATCGCTTCACCCCTAACGGATGCGTTATTCCCCTTAACGGGGGCTTTAATTTGTTTTTACCTCTTATTTCAACCCAAACCAGCCACTATCGCTGATATTTCTACCTCGGTATTAGGGTTATTTTATGGCGGATATTTACCCAGTTATTGGGTAAGATTACGAGTAGGCTTTGCCCATACGGCCCCAACGGTTAATGTGGCCAGTATTAATTTACCCCTGATGGGTTACTGGCCTGAATCGTGGAACGAACCGAAATTATTTCCCCCGGCTTTAACCGTCACCTGTTTAGCCTTTGGTTGCATTTGGGCTGCGGATATTGGGGCTTATATTATGGGAAAATGGTTAGGGAAAACTCGCTTATCGGATATTAGTCCTAAAAAAACAGTGGAAGGGGCATTTTTTGGCTTATTAGGCAGTGTTCTCATTGGAGAAATTGGGGCTTGGTATTTAGAATGGCCCTATTGGTATGTAACCGGAATGATTTTAGGGGTATTAATTGGTATTGTGAGTTTATTGGGTGATCTCACTGAATCGATGATGAAACGGGATGCCGGAGTTAAAGATTCGGGTCAATTAATTCCGGGTCATGGTGGTATTTTAGATAGAACCGATAGTTATGTGTTTACGGCCCCATTAGTCTATTATTTTGTTACTTTATTCTTGCCATTGTTGCAATAGTCAAGCTGAGTGAGTTGTTTAATGAATGTTTCTAACTTAGGATAATGGGAACCTTTCCAATAAACTTGCTCACATTCAGTACATTGATAAAATTATGGAGGGATTTCCTTTTACCCAATGGGTTAGGGGTTTTTGTTTTTGGTGAGTGGGTAAAAAGTCATTTAAAGAACCATAAAATCGAAAATTGACAGGATATAATTCAACCATTTTTATTCTTTGCTAAATAATTATAACCAATACTTTTTTTTGACTACTAATTATATTTTACCCCTAATCCGGGTAAATGACTAAGCATTAATTTTCCTTCTTTTAAGATTACTCCTTGAAAGGGATCATCAATCAAGTTTAAATGACTATCTAAGTCTAAATAGTCTGCATAAGCAGCTAAATGAGTCATGGCGGTATTGGCTAAACCACTATCAGAATAACAACCATACATGACTTGTAATTTACAGACTTTTGCAATGGAAATCATTCGCATCACTTCAGTTAATCCTCCGGCTTTCATTAGTTTAATATTAATGCCATGAATATAAGGAGAAAGTTTGATAATATCGTGACTATTAAAACAACTTTCATCAACGAAAATAGGTAACGGCGATCGCTCATATAAACTAGGTAAATTGCCTTCATCTCCTACATTTAAAGGTTGTTCTATATATTTAACATTTTGTTTTTTTAACCAGTCACTCATATGGATAGCCTCTTTTAACGTCCATCCTCCATTGGCATCTACTGTTAAAGGAAGATGAGGGGTTTCTTTACGGATGGCTAAAATCATGGCTTTATCTGCCTCTATTCCCTCTGGAGAACCTAACTTAATTTTTAATAGGTTAACTTCCATAAAATCAAGCCAATTTTTAACTCTTTTGACTGCATTTTCTGGGGAACTAATACCAATGGTAACCGAAGTAGAAAATAAGCGATCGCCGTTTAATCCCCATAGTTTCCATAGCGGCAAATTGACCTTTTTTCCTAACCAATCATATAAAGCAGTATCAATAGCAGCCCGAAGAGAGGAATTAAGATTATTGTCTAATAAAACTATTTCTATTTCTTGTCTTTCTAAAGGATGAAATTTTGATAAACTCGGAATAATTTGTGTTAATTCTTGTTGTAATTGCTCCCTATTTATTTTATTTCCTTTAACCACAGAAAAAGGAGACGCTTCTCCCCATCCTTCAATTCCGTCTGACTCGATTTTTACCCATAAATTAGTATTACTAGCGGTGGTTCCCCGACTAATGGTTAACGGAAAACGTTTATGAACAGTAAACGGTTGAATAGTTAGACGCATACAATTAATTAAACCTCTTAATGGAATAGGATGTAGGGGCATAATATATTATGCCCCTACCAATTTTTATTGTCACGCTTATTGCAATTTGCTGTAAGCTAAATTAGAAATTTAGAGTTGAAAGATTATTAATGAGAAAATAGCATTGTATTTCAACAATTTCATCAAGCTTTGAGCTTATCTTGAACTCAGTTTAATATATAATCGATAGAGAAATCTGATAAAGGAGAATAAATGGACATAAAAGGGTTAATTCGTGATATTCCTGACTTCCCTAAACCTGGCATTGTTTTTCGAGATATTACCACCTTACTCAGTGATGCTGAGGGCTTACGCTATACCATTGATACCTTAACCGAAAAATGTCAAGCTGCCAATTTATCTCCTGATTATATTGTGGGAATGGAGTCCCGTGGCTTTTTGTTTGGAGTCCCTTTAGCTTATCAATTAAATGCAGGGTTTGTCCCTGTGAGAAAACCTGGTAAATTGCCGGCTGCCGTGCATCAGGTAGAATATGAATTAGAATATGGTACAGATAGTTTAGAAATCCATCAAGATGCCCTAGAAAATCACCACAGTGTTTTAATTGTAGACGATTTAATGGCAACCGGCGGAACCGCCAAAGCAACAGCCGAATTATTAGAAAAAATTGGTTGTAATGTGTTAGGATTTGCCTTTATTATTGAATTAAAAGCGTTAAAAGGTCGTCAAAAGTTGCCTGATCTTCCCATTATCAATTTAGTGGAATATTAAAGATGAATAATTTAATAACTAAGGAATATTTTAATCACTGTTTTGTTAAAAATTTTTCTTATGTTTGAAATAATTTGATGAGCATGAGGAGATTATTGTAGTCAACCAACTATCAGTAATCTTAATTACTCTTGTTTCGAGAAAAAATAAAACTATCCTTGATAATTATTATGACTCAAACTGTATCTCCAAAAAAAAATAACCCATTCAATAAGCTAATAAATTTCTTTGATGCTGAAACAGTTTTATATATCATTAAACGAGTTTTACAAGGATTATTGACAATATTATTAGCCTCGATGCTCAGTTTCATTATTATTCAAATTGCCCCAGGAAATTACTTAGATACCCTCAAACAAAATCCGAAAATTGCCGAAGACACCATTAAACAGTTAACAGAGCAATTTGGCTTAGATCAACCTTGGTATGTTCAATATTGGCGGTGGTTGGTACAGGTTGTCACTGAATTAGATTTTGGCACTAGCTTTGTTTATAATCGTTCCGTTGCCTCTTTACTAGCTGAAAGAATACCTGCAACCTTATTGTTAGCTATTTCATCTATTATCTTAACTTGGTTGATTGCTATTCCGTTAGGGATTTTAAGCGCAGTTAAACAAAGTAGTTTGACAGACAAAATTCTCAGGGTAATTAGTTATTTAGGGCAAGGATTTCCTAGTTTTATTACGGCCTTAGTGTTATTGATTTTAGCGCAATATTTATCCCCCTTATTACCCGTAGGAAATATGACCAGTTTAAACCATGCAGAATTATCTCCCATTGGTAAAATATTAGATATTGGCTGGCACATGATCTTACCCACCATCGCTTTAAGTATTACCAGCTTTGCCGGTTTAATGCGCTTAATGCGAGGGCAAATGTTAGACGTAATGAGACAAGATTATATTCAAACCGCTAGGGCAAAAGGACTCCCAGAAGATAAAGTAATTTATGTTCATGCGTTACGCAATGCAGTGAACCCCTTAATCACCTTATTAGGATTTGAATTTGCTAGTTTATTAGGAGGGGCATTTATTGCCGAATTTTTCTTTAATTGGCCGGGGTTAGGTCGACTGGTTTTGCAGGCCGTGACAGCACAAGATTTATATTTAGTGATGGGAAGTTTAACCATGGGTGCTACCATGTTAATCATAGGGAATTTATTAGCGGATTTATTATTAAAAGCCGTTGATCCTCGCATTAAATTAGAAAACCTAAAATAAATTCATTAATTAATAATGAATAAAAACCTATTGCCTATTGCCTATCATGACTAACTAATGTTATCAAAAGTGCAAGATATGACCGAAAAAAAGGGTTCTACGCCTCCTATTTCAAGGGGATGAAAGCGGTCGAGGGATGGCGAGGAAACCTCGCCATCCCTCGACCAAGAGAAGAAGAGTTTTCCTTGTTTCAAGCCTCCAAATTAAGGTGGATGTAATTCTAAATTCTACATTCTAAATTCTACATTCTGATTGACTATGCTCTCACAAATTTATTATATTGTTCGTTCAAAAACAGATGGAAAATATTTAGTAGCCCGAATTAATAAAGGGGAAGACGAAGGACCGGTGAGCTATTTATTAGTATTTCCAGAAAATTTTGAAGCCCGGAGTTATCTTAATACTCATAGTGCAGAGGTGAGCGATCGCTTTATTGTAGAATCGACCTCAGGAACCCAATTAAAAGCCATTTTGCAACGATGGGATTTTCAAGGCATTGGCTTAGTCAAAGATCCCTTAATCCCTAGAATTGAATTTTTGTCAATGTAAAACTGATATCTTGCACTGAAACTAATAAACTTAAAAATAATGAGAGGCTAAGCATTCAGTGTTATAAAAAGCAGTCAGTGGTCAGCATTCAGCAGTCAGTGTTATAAGAAAATAGCTGATGGCTGATGGCTGATAGGTGAACGCTTACAAATTCCTTAAAAAAAGTCTATAACTATAAAGTTAGCGTTATCAACTAAATAGAGAACAAATCATTTAGGCATTACCCTATGGAACCCCTTTATCAATATGCCTGGCTTATCCCCGTATTGCCCCTATTAGGGGCAATGGTGGTGGGCTTAGGTCTAATTTCCTTTAATCAAGTAACCAACCGCCTCAGACAAGCTAATGCAGTGTTTATCATCTCCTTGCTAGGGGCATCGATGGTGTTATCCTTTGCCCTGTTGTGGAGTCAAATACAAGGTCATGAAGACTATAATCGCATGATCGAATGGGCAGCAGCCGGCAATTTTCAGTTACAAATGGGTTATACCCTTGATCCCCTTAGTGCCTTAATGTGTGTTATTGTCACCACTGTGGCCTTTTTGGTGATGGTATATACCGACGGTTACATGGCCCATGATCCCGGTTATGTGCGCTTTTATGCTTATTTAAGTATCTTTAGTGCCTCCATGTTGGGATTAGTGATCAGTCCTAACTTAGTGCAAGTTTATATCTTCTGGGAACTGGTGGGGATGTGTTCCTATCTTCTCATCGGTTTTTGGTTTGATCGCAAAGCAGCAGCCGATGCTTGCCAAAAAGCCTTTGTCACCAACCGTGTCGGAGACTTCGGCCTTCTCCTCGGAATGTTAGGCATTTACTGGGCCACCGGAACCTTTGAATTTGATCTCATGGGGGAACGCCTAGAAAACTTAGTTTCTTCGGGAATGATAGCCCCTGCTTTAGCTGGTTTATTCGCTGTCTTAGTGTTCCTCGGACCCGTGGCCAAGTCCGCCCAGTTTCCCCTCCATGTTTGGTTACCGGACGCAATGGAAGGCCCTACCCCCATTTCTGCTTTAATTCACGCAGCGACGATGGTGGCAGCCGGTGTCTTTTTGGTGGCGCGGATGTATCCTGTGTTTGAACATATCCCCACGGCCATGACAATTATTGCCTGGACTGGGGCCGTTACCTCATTTTTAGGGGCAACTATTGCTTTAACTCAAAACGACATCAAGAAAGGGTTAGCTTATTCCACCATCTCCCAACTGGGTTATATGGTGATGGCCATGGGTATCGGTGCTTATACCGCCGGACTCTTTCACCTGATGACCCATGCTTACTTTAAAGCAATGTTATTCCTCTGTTCTGGGTCCGTTATTCACGGAATGGAGGGAGTCGTGGGCCATGACCCCGTATTGGCACAGGATATGCGTTTAATGGGGGGATTACGCAAATATATGCCCCTTACCTCTTTAGCCTTTTTAGTGGGAACTCTGGCTATTTGTGGGATTCCTCCCTTTGCTGGTTTCTGGTCAAAAGATGAGATTTTAGGCTTAGCTTTTGAAGCAAACCCTCTATTATGGTTTGTGGGCTGGTTTACCGCCGGTTTAACCGCTTTTTATATGTTCCGAATGTATTTTATGACCTTTGAAGGAGATTTCAGAGGCAATGATATGGAAATTCGGAATGAGTTATCAATGGCGGCAGCCCCTGTCTTTGGTCCTGGGGCCATGGATGTGAAAGAATTAGACCATGATAGCGAAGATCACGGTCACGACGAACATGGCCATAGTGACTCCCCCCATGAGTCTCCTTTAACCATGACTCTACCTTTGCTTATTTTAGCCATTCCTTCGACGGTCATCGGTTTATTGGGTAAACCCTGGGATAATACCTTTGAGGAGTTTATACACGCTCCTGGAGAGATGATAGAAGAGGTTTCTCACTTTGACTGGACCGAGTTTGGTATTATGGCCGGGAATTCCGTTGGTATTGCTTTGATTGGGATTACTATCGCTTCTTTGATGTATTTACAGCACAAAATTGATCCCAAAGCGATCGCAGATAAGTTTCCAGCGTTGTATAAATTCTCCCTCAATAAGTGGTATTTCGACGATGTTTATTACAACGTTTTTGTAATGGGATGTCGTCGGTTAGCCCGTCAAATTATGGAAGTGGATTATCGTGTGATTGATGGCGCAGTTAATTTGACTGGTTTAGCTACCCTCGTTAGTGGTGAAGGTTTAAAGTACCTAGAAAATGGTCGCGCCCAATTCTATGCCTTGATTATTTTCGGGGCTGTATTAGGATTTGTAGTTGTCTTTAGCGTGGTGTAAAGACCTTTTTCTTAGTTAGTTTTAAGGGGCAAAATTGCCCCTTTTTTGTTTACAATAAAAATAGATAAATTTCCAGTTTTAATCAACAATGACCAATTTAAACAGTCAAAAATCTGTAGCCTTACCCCCTGGAGAAACAGGATTACCTTTTATCGGTGAAACCCTTAGCTTTTTATTCGATCCTGACTTCGCCAAGAAGAGAAAAAAGAAATATGGTCAAGTTTATAAAACCAATATCTTTGGCAATAATACTGTTACCATGATTGGAGCAGAAGCCAATCAATTCTTATTTCGTAATGGAAATAAATATGTTGTCTCAACCTGGCCAAAAAGTACCCGAATTCTTTTAGGAAAATTATCTTTAGCAGTTAAAGATGGTACGTTTCACACATCCAGACGCAAATTATTAGCCCAAGCATTTCAACCCAGGGCTTTAAATAGCTATATTCCGAAAATGACTGAAATAACGCAACAATATGTAGACAAATGGTTACAAACAAAAGAATTAACCTGGTATCCTGAGTTAAGAAAATATACCTTTGATGTTGCTTGTAGTCTATTAATTAGCACCGAGAATGCCTCTCAAACAAAATTAGCCAGCTACTTTGAAACCTGGTGTCAAGGATTATTTACGTTACCCATTAATTTACCTTGGACAAACTTTGGTAAAGCGTTAAAATGTCGGGCAAAACTATTACAAGAAATCGAAACAATTATTATTGATCGACAACAACAACCTAATGAAAAAAATGATGCTCTTGGTATTTTATTAGATGCAAAAGATGAAGAAGGAAATAGTCTGACAATAGAAGAACTCAAAGACCAAATTTTATTACTTTTATTTGCTGGTCACGAAACATTAACCTCTGCAATTTCTTCATTTGTTTTATTAATGGCGCAACATCCTGATATATTGGAAAAAGTCAAAAAAGAACAAGAAAGTCTTAATATTACTGATACTATAACCCCAGAACAATTAAAAGAAATGACCTACTTAGAACAGGTGTTAAAAGAAGTTTTAAGACTCATTCCCCCAGTGGGTGGCGGATTTAGAAAAGTCATTAAAGAATTTGAATTTCAAGGGTATCATATTCCTAAAGATTGGACAGTACAATATCAAATTGCCCAAACCCATCAACAAAAAGATACGTTTCCTGATTATAATACCTTTGACCCTGAGCGATTTTCTCCTGAAAATATGGCAGATAAACAGAAAAATTTTTGTTATATTCCCTTTGGTGGGGGATTAAGAGAATGCTTAGGGAAAGAATTTGCTAGATTAGAAATGAGAATCTTTGCCAGTGTGTTAGTTCGTAACTGTCATTGGCAACTCTTACCCAACCAAGACTTAGAACTGATAACCCTTCCCAGTCCCCGTCCTCGTGATGGTTTAAAGGTTAAAATTACCGAAGTTTAACCCTGAAACATAAGAGGTTAGGCTATCTAGATAACATTCAGATCAATTGTCAAGGAATAAATGTTAATTTACAAAAAATTTAACATTGTCTATAATGATAAACGAGATATCAGATGTAAGTTAACATTGAGCATTAAAAAAGAGCCTTAAAGCAAAGTCAAGATAGTTTATTAGTCAACATATACATAATAAAAGAATGAGCAATCAAACCACCAACTTAACGATTATCGGCGCAGGATTATGGGGACAAGCGTTAGCAAAATTAGCAAAATATAACGATCAAAATAACGTCCGAATTTGGTCAAGAAGTAGTAGTGAATCCTTAGCTTCAGTTGTCAAAGAAGCAGATGTTATTCTTTCGGCTGTTTCTATGAAAGGGGTTCGGCCAACCGTTGAAAAATTACTCGCTCTAAACATTCCCGAAGAAACTATCTTTATTACTGCTACCAAAGGATTAGAAACAAAAAGTATTCTTACCCCTTCACAAATATGGCAAAAAAGCTTTCCTAACCATCCCGTTGTCGTCTTATCCGGACCTAATTTATCGAAAGAAATTGATAAAGGATTACCTGCAGCCACTGTTGTCGCTAGTGACGATACAGTAGCCGCCGGTAAAGCACAAGAAATCTTTTCTTCTGATATTTTTCGGGTTTACTTTAATAACGACCCCATCGGCACAGAATTAGGAGGAACCTTAAAAAATGTCATGGCCATTGCTTCTGGGGTTTGCGACGGGTTGCAGTTAGGAACCAATGCAAAATCTGCTCTATTAACTCGTGCTTTACCCGAAATGATTCGCATTGGTAATGAGATGGGAGCCTCTCCAGAAACCTTTTTTGGACTGTCAGGATTAGGAGATTTAATTGCTACTTGTGATAGTCCTTTGTCTCGTAATTATCGAGTGGGTTATGGTTTATCAGAAGGTAAAACCTTAGAGCAAGTTTTAGAAGAATTACAAAGTACCGCCGAGGGGGTAAACACTGCCAATGTTCTCGTAGAATTAGCTAGAAAATATAGAATAGCGATTCCGATTTCTCGTCAAGTGTATCGCCTTCTTAATGGAAAAACAACCCCTCAAGAAGCGGTTCAAGAGTTAATGGCGAGGGATTTAAAAGCAGAATTCGATGATTTAGACTTTGCTTAATTAGAAAATTTTAGGTTTTGTTGAGAGTAAAAAGACCCCAAAAATTTAGCAACTTGGACTAATAAAGAAGATAGTTAAAACATCAATAAAATGAAATTCTTTGGGTTAACTTTACTCTCGCAATTATACGAAGCTATTAAACAGATTAATAGCCAGCTTGTTGTTAGTAAAAAATCGTGATGACTACAGAAAAGAAACCCAATAGAACCCGAAACTTTTTTGAATTATGGAATATGAGTTTTGGCTTTTTTGGTATTCAATATGGTTGGGCCCTACAGATGGCCAACACCAGCGCAATTTATGAATATTTAGGAGCCAGTCCCGAACAAATTCCTTTATTATGGTTAGCAGCCCCAGTCAGTGGTTTAATTGCTCAACCGATCATCGGTTATATGAGCGATCGCACTTGGGGACCATTAGGCAGAAGACGGCCTTATTTTTTGGTGGGTGCCATTTTAAGTTCTATTGCTTTAGTATTAATGCCCAACTCATCCACATTATGGATGGCCGCAGGGTTACTGTGGATTTTAGACACTTCTGTTAACATCAGCATGGAACCATTTAGGGCATTTATTGCCGATTTATTGCCCGAAAAACAGCACACCCAGGGCTTTTCAATGCAAACCTTCTTTATTGGTTTTGGGGCGGTAGTGGCTTCGGTTTCCCCGTGGATATTAACCCATGTTTTTGGGCTGAGTAATACCAGCAACGCAGCAGAAGGGGTTCCTTTTACCGTTAAAGTGTCATTTTACATCGGGGCGGCCGTCTTTTTATTTACGGTACTGTGGACGGTGTTTACCACAGAAGAGAAACCCCCCAAAAATTTAGAAGCCATGCAACAGGCAAACGAAAACAAAGATGCAGGAGATAAATTAGGGGAAATTGTCGATTTAATCAAAGCCACACCCAAAACCATGAAACAATTAGCCTTGGTGCAGTTTTTTACTTGGTTAGGGGTTTTTTGTATGTTTCTCTACTTTCCCCCGGCAGTGGCTCATAATATTTTTGGTGCCGTAGAAGAAAATTCAGCCCTTTATACTGAAGGGATTGAATGGGCAGGTATTTGTATTGCTGTTTATAATGGGGTTTGTTTTCTGTTTTCTTGGGTATTACCCATGCTCACGGCTAGACTGGGAAGAAAAATGACCCATTCTCTGTGTTTAATCTGTGGTGGCCTGGGATTAATCAGTTTATTATGGGTTCATCGACCGATTTACGCTTTATTGTCTATGGCTGGCTTTGGTATTGCTTGGTCGAGTACCTTAGTGATTCCTTATTCAATGTTATCCCATATCATTCCTGAGAAAAATATGGGGTTATATATGGGACTGTTTAATGCGTTTATTGTCATCCCCCAAATTATTGCAGCCTTGGGGTTAGGATCAATTATGGATTCTTTTCTCGATAATAATCGCTTATTAGTGGTGGTTTTAGGAGGGGTTTCGATTCTTTTAGCGGCCATCTGTATTCATTGGGTAGATGACATAGAAACGGTGAAAACTGATAACCAGTCATTAGAAGTTCAAGCCACTGTGTGAAGATAGGCAACAGGCAAGGGTTCTCCCCCTAACAAAAGGGGGAGTTAGAGGGGGTGGCAATAGGCAACAGGATTTTATGTTGAGTCCGACTCTTCTTGTAAGACGTTCAAGATGTCAGTATAACCAAAGGGGTTAAGGTTAAATTGTCCTTAACCCCTATCTCAATTAGATAATTTTGGCCGTACGAAGACCGAAATATAATCCAAGGGCGATCGCTGTAAAGATCACAATATATCCAGCAAAAGCAGCAATAGCAACTCCTGACATAATTTTCCTCGACTCCTAAATTTACTAATTCTTTGCTATTTTACTTCTATTGGTGCAAGATGTCAGAATTAGGTTAGAGGGTCATTGTCAGGTACAATGGGGTTATTGCAACTGAAGGCAATACCCCGCGAAAGGAAAAAATTGTTATGAGTGATGTCGTACTTCATGTCTTTAATTGGAAGTATCAAGAAATTATTGACAGACTAGGAGAAATACGAGAAGCAGGTTATGGTGCGCTACTAATTCCACCTATTCTTTATTCAGATGTGAACTCACAGGACTGGTGGCAACGTTATCAACCTAAAGATTATCGAGTGCTTTTGTCTCATCTGGGAGGGAAAAAAGAACTAGAGGAGTTGATTAAACAATGTCATACCGGTGAGCCTAAACTAAAAGTTTATGCCGATATTGTCATCAATCATATGGCTAATGAAAATAGGGAAGATCGGTTAAACTTTCCAGGGAACGCTGAACTGGCGAACTATCAACACAAGAGAGACTTATTTGAAGCCAATAAATTGTATGGGGATTTGAATGAGGGCTTATTTTCTGGTCATGATTTTAATCGTTCAGGAAATATTCAAGACCATGAATGGTCCGACCGGCATCGGGTTGTCTATGGAGATATCAGTGATTTACCCGATTTAATGGACTCTCCTTGGGTGTTGTTGCAGCAACGAACCATGTTAGCAGCTCTAGCAAAAATGGGCTTTGATGGATTCCGTATTGATGCCATCAAACATATCAGCAAGCGGATGATTGATAATTTTGCTGATAGTGATTCATTGGCCGGACGCTATTTGTTTGGGGAAGTGTTGACCACCAATGATCATGAAGAAAAAACCTTTTTAGATCCCTTTCTTGAAGAAACTTGGATATCTGCCTATGATTTCCGTTTGTTTCAAACCATCCGAAAAGCATTTGAGATGGGCGGATCTCTCAGAACACTGGCCCGCCCTGAAAACGAGAATAATGGTTTACCTTGGACGAGGTCCGTTACTTTTGTGGTCAATCATGATCTTCCTCATAATGAGGATTTTCGTAACTTGTTACTCGATCGCACCGATGAAAATTTAGCTTATGCCTATATTGTGGGTAAAGATGGCGGACTGCCTTTAATTTACTCCGATCATAACGAATCCGTTCACAGATATCCTGAAGACCACGATCGCTGGTGTGATGCGTTTAAACGAGACGATATTAAACGGATGATCCGCTTTCACAATCAGGTTCAAGGCAAACAGATGACTATCTTATACGAAAGTGACTTGGTGTTAGTCTTCAGACGGGGAGATTGTGGCATTGTTGCCATTAATAAAGGGGGGGATCATGCTTCGGTGGAGTTCAGCACTTCGGGCTTAAAAAATCCCAGTCTCTATGAAGATTGCCTGAATAACCACCAAATGACCCTAGACGGCGATCGCTTTACCCTATCCATTAACCCTAGAACGGCTCAAATGTGGTTATCTGAATAACTCATATCTTACACCTCCCTCCATCTCCCACACCCCCCAACACCCCCCTTTAAAAGGGGGGCAGGGGGGGTAGGGGGCAGGGGGGGGTTAGGGACAAGAGGCAATAGTCTTTTATATTGTTTCAGTCTGATTCTTGTTCAAGCAGTTGAATTTTATTAGCGACTAAAACGTATTTTTGGGAGTATTCAATTTCAATTTCTTCTTGAGTTGATAAATCCCAATCTAAATTATAAGCTTGTACTAATTCACCTGGAATGAAGGGACGTAATACCCCATAAACAATCACTATTGCATCTTCGTGAAGTTCAATTCTGGGTTTCGGTTGTACCACAATTAAATCTTTTGCGCTAAAGATTTTTTCTTCGTCTAGTATAACTAAACCATAATTTGTGACGGCTTCGACTTCTCCTTTAATGGCTAAAGGCTGATTATTATAAAAGTCAACGTTATCATTAATATCTCCAGGATCAGGAGACAGCATCATAAACTCAGCGATAATAACAGGTTTTTTTTCGTATTTTCTATAACCGTCTGCATCAAGCTTTAAGCCGTATTTTGTTTCAATTTCGTTTAAATTTAATTTTGTAACTGTCCCCTTAACTAAGACTTCAGGGGTTTTATTATTAGAAAAAGTTAAAAGATTTTTTGAAGGATCAATGACTAAAATTCTTTCTCCACTAAACACATGATCTTTATCCAAAACGAATCCTCTCGTTCCAATGGTTTCTACAATATCATTGCGAACTAACACTGATTTTCCCATAAAATGATTAATATTGGGACTAATGGCAGCAACATCAACGAATTCATTTTCCTTGGTTACAACTTCGTCACTATTTTGACAAGCTGATAAGGTAATCAATAAGTGTAAAACCAATAGAATCGTCAATAATTTTTTCACCTTTTTTAGCTTCCAATAAACTTTATCTAATGGCATAACGTCGATATTTAGCAGCAACAAACATATAGAGTCCGTAACCCATTAAACCCATACCCATTAATCTTAACCACAACCATCCTAATGGCTGAGTTGCGATTTCGCGAAAGGCATTTTGTAAACCGCCTGCTAAGTCTGCAGTCCCATAAATGGCAGCTTGAATTAAGAAAATACCGATTAAAATAAAAGCAATTCCTCTAGATAATACGCCCAGTTTACCGATATAAATTGTCCATTTTTCTAAGCGGTAATTAATATCCACCGATCGCAATTCACTAATATAAGAACCTGTGTAAGCACCATAAATATAAAAACCACCAATCATTGTCACTATAATTCCCCCTAAAAGAATAAGCCATTCTCCAATGGGCTGCTCAAAAATTTCATTCGCTAAATCTTGAATGGTGTCATCATATTCTCCTATTTGTAAGACAATTTTAAACGCTGAATAAATCACCCCAGCATAAGTAAACGCACTCATCAGATAACCAAGACGTTGAACAATACTTTTCACACTCCAGAAGTTAGAGGATTCTAACACTTGGACTGCCTGAAGTAATCTTCGCAAAACATATCCTCCTAATGCTACTGCCAATAGGCTGACAAATCCTCTTCCCCAGGGTTGATGAGTAACGAAAGTTAAGGTCAAATAGGTTCCGGAGGCTTGGTGATTCGACATGATTGAGGCCCGAACCGCTAAAATACCAATGGATAGATATAAAGCACCTTTGCCTATATATCCCACTAAAATGTATCGTCTAATCCAAGGATTAGCTAAGACTTTATTTTGTAGCAGTCGTTGTGTTTTATCGAACCATTGCATTATGATAAGACGTGATCAACCTTAAGGATTAAAATTAACTCAATTAATCAAAAGTCGCACAACAATTAGTTTTAATTACCGATGAATTTATTATAACCGAATTTAAGTTAACCTCTTCTTTTTAAGCTCAATTGACTCCTAAACATTATTTGACGACTTAGTATTAAAAGTTGATATCTTATTTAAAACTTGATATCTTTTAAGTATAAGAGTAATTCTGTCTTATCTCAACGATTAGATAGGTTTGATAACTTAATTGGGTATGAGAATATACACTACTCATCAACTATAAATCCTTCACCTTATTTTAGGAAGCTTTTATAATATGCAATTTGTTAAAGATCCCTCAATTTCGGTTAAGATTAACGAAATGAAACAAAGAGTCCGATGGCAAGAATCGGTCATTAAAGAACGTGCCATTGACCAAACAAAACTTTTCATCGAAGACAGCAATAGAGATAATCCAGACTTTTCATTTTTAGTGATTGGTGATAGCGGTTGTGGACAGCATTATGACAATCACCCTCAAAGACAAATTGCTGAATTGATGCTGAAACAATCAGCTAATTTTATTCTTCATACAGGAGATGTGGTTTATCAAGTGGGTTCAAAAGAATATTACTACAAAAACTTTATTAAGCCTTACAAAGAATATTTAGTAGGGGGTGACTCGCCTAAACAAATTGCCTATGATGAGTTAATTTTTAAATTGCCTTTCTTGCCTGTTCTTGGTAACCACGATTATTATGATCTTCCCTTAGTTTATGGAGTCCTTTCTCAACTCACTTGGGGAGTTCGTCGTCTATTACCCATTAAATTTGATTTTGATGTGGGTTGGCACGGTTCTTTTAAAGGAAAAGCCTATAGTAAAGCTTTTTTAGATTATTTAGCTGACATTAAATCCTCCCATTCTCTAGCTAAACATTTGGATAAACATTATGGTGTCACTCCTGATGGGAGTCGTTGTTTATCCTATCAACCCGGACACTTTACTCGTTTGCCAAATCGTTACTATACTTTTTCTTACGGTGGCATTGATTTTTTTGCCCTTGATTCTAATACCTTTAATGCACCCTCTCCTTTACCCGATACGAAAGCAGGGGAACTAATGCGTCATTCACTGGTGAAACGACGTAAAGAGTTAGAAACACGAAAAGAAAAAATTCTCACAGAAATGCAATCCCTTAATCCTGAAAAAACAGAAGAAGCAGAAATGCTAGATGATAAAGAGGGACAAATCAACCAAATTGAAGAAGAACAATTAGATATCGATAAAAGACTCGATAAACATCAAGTTACCATTGATTTTGAGCAACTTCATTGGCTCAGAGATCAATTGATCAAATCTTGGCAAAATCCTGAAATTCGAGGACGAGTTATTTATTTACATCATCCCCCCTATGTGACAGAAAAGACCAAATGGGACCAAGGACAAACCCTAGCAGTGCGTCATCGTCTGCGTTATGTTTTTAATGAGGTGGCTCAAATCATCGGCAACATTCCCCAAAACACCGGTATTGTTGATTTAGTTTTATCTGGTCATGCTCACTGTTTAGAACATCTCTATACTGAAAATAAACAACAAGCTGATTCTTTTATTCATTGGCTCGTTTGTGGGGGAAGTGGCCACAGTCTTCGCCGTCAACGTCGTGAAGGTTCCATTCTCAAAGAAACTGACGAACAAGGTGTTGAACATCAAGTTGCTCGCTCATTAAAATTTATAGGTCGTAATGGCCATGGTTCTCATAAAAAACGGCCTTATTCTTTTCTACAAATTGAAGTTAAAGGGGGTAAACCTCCTCAATACGTTATTCATTATCATATTGCTGAACTCTATCAACACCACTGGCATAATTACCAACTAGACCCTATGGTTATCAATGAATAATGATTCATAGAATAGCAAGGTATCTAATCAGATTTTTCGGTGGAAAAAGATTGCCACAACTCCCGTAAAACTTGTTTAATATGTCGCTCTTTTTTAGCCAGGGTACGGGCAGATTCTTCTATTTTGCTTTCTAGCTTTGTCTGCTGCTCTGTTATTTTTTCGTTGAATAATTCAGGTTCTGTTTGACTTTGCTGATACCAAGACTTAGCCTCGTCTAAGTAGGGTTTTATATCTTCAAACTGTTCACTATAACGACTAACTAAGTTAGCTCTAATAACCGCTAATTTAGCTTTTAGTTGTGCGTAACGCCTTTTCATTAGAGCAAATTCTTCACTATCTTGGATTAACTTAATAGAGGATTCTATTGTTTCCTGAATTTTGCTTGAATGATTTTTTGCAGTTTCGTTAACTTCCTTGAGTACCATCTCAATGTTGTTTTCCAAATCTTTTTCTTCTTCGACGATTTTGGACTCTAGCTGTTGAACTTCTTGTTGAGTTTTAGAAATATTCTGACGTTTAGAATAACTGAGTCCTTCAATAATTCCCTCAACAGTTGCGGTAATTTCTTCCTTAATGTCTTCTCCCTCATTTGGGGAATTTTCAATAACAGCCGAAACAACATCTTGAACTAAAGAACGAATTCCCTGAGAATCTTCTTTGACTTCTAAATTAGTTTGCGAAAGGGTTGATTTGACAATTTCTTTGACATTTCCAGGGCGACTTTTTTCTTCTTTTTTTGCTTCCTGAAGGGCTGTAATGATTTTTTCTTTTAAAGAACTAGACATAACTTTCCAAAAATAATTTTTCTAAAAGAATAATTGATAATAATCTTTTTAATCAATCACATTTTGCATGGTAATCAATATTTTTCATAGTTGCATCAGTCTCAAGAAAGACTTTTAAATATTATTTTTGTCATTATATTTGCCTTCGTCTGGGTGGGTTTGATCTCCATGTCTCGTTTAGTCTTGGGCGCCCATTGGCCCAGTGATGTCATTGTCGGTTTGGCGATCGCCCTACTCTGGTTAATCTTCGTTATTTTGGCTTTTATCAGAGCCGAAATCGAGATCAATAAGCATTCAAAACTTCAGAGAACTCGATAGCATTGCCTGGAAAAGTTATTGAACAATGATGTAACCCTAACAACAAGTTACCCGCCTTCGGAGGCGGGTTTAATCAGTGTACAAAGGATATGGACTCCTAGAAATATAAATGAATTGGTTAGATAGTGACTAACTAAAGTGAACACTGAACTCACAATATTTGTTAAGCAACTCAACATCCTCTTTCCGACTCAGGTGTTGATCATGGTTCTCACCCTAACACCTTCTTAAACCATTAATTTAAAAAGCTGTGGGTAATACCATCGTGTCTTTTTAGGACATTGGTGTTAAAAATATTGCGTCGACTAGAGCAGATGGCACAGACTCCAATCGATACCTTTTTAGAAGTTTGGTGTACTTCCTTGTGCCTGTCTCGATAATAGCATCAACCTGAGAAAAATGCCTCGTTTTCTTTACAAAACTTTATAGTAAAAAGAAGATAAGTAAAAATTACCAAGGAAGACAATTACCATCCCAAGAAAAGAATTTTCCTGTATCATTTTCTGTTAAGTTATCAATAATAGTTAATAACTGTTTAACGGTTCTTTCGACAGAAAATAGCTTTTCTGGGGGGACATTTTTTTGAAACGGTTTAGATAAATGAGTGTCTGTTGTTCCAGGGTGTAATGCAACAACAATCGTATGGGGACAAGTTCTTTTATATTCAATAGAAATGGTTTTTAGGAACATATTAAGGGCTGCTTTTGAAGCGCGATAACCATACCAACCTCCCAGATAATTATCTTCAATACTGCCGACTTTAGCACTAATAGCCGCAAAAACACTCTGGTGGGAATGACGAAAGAAAGGTGATAACTGTTTAGCTAATAAAACAGTAGCGATACTATTAACTTGGAAATAAGTTAATAAATTTTCAGTATTAATATGTCTCAGACTTTTTTCTGGTTTAATAGTATCTTCATGAAGAATACCCACACAGTTAACCACTAAATGGAGTTCTGATATTTCTTGTTTTAACTGTTTAGCTAAATTGCTGATTTGTTCTTCTTCCGTAATATCTAACTGTAATAGTTTTAGAGAGTTAGAATATTGAATCTGTAACTTAAATAACTCTTGTGCTGTTTCTTTTTGTCGATAAGTTGCATAAAGTTTAACACTTTCTTCTCGTTCAAGAAGTTGTCTGATAAATCCTACACCGATTCCCCTAGAAGCACCAATAATGAGAATATTTTTGTTGATTTTTTGAGTATTCATTATATTATGTACTATAATTTATTAAGAGATAAAAGAACAGAGATTAGCTAATTGACAATCTTGACAATTAGGCGTTCTTGCTTTGCAAATTTGACGACCATGATAAATAATCCGAATCGAAAAATTTTCCCAGTCTTTTTGAGGTAATAAAGCCATCAAATCCTTTTCTATTTTAACGGGATCAGTGGCTTTTGTTAACCCTAATCGTTGACTTAATCGTTTAACATGGGTATCAACTGTCACCCCTGCATTAATACCAAAAGCATGAGCTAAGACCACATTAGCTGTTTTTCTGGCCACACCAGATAATAATAATAATTCTTCCATGGTTTGAGGAACTTTTCCATCAAAATCTTGCATAATTTTTTGACAAGCCCCTTGAATATTTTTAGCCTTATTACGATAGAATCCTGTAGAACGGATCAATGTTTCTAATACTTCTCGATCAGCATTGGCTAAAGATTGAGCATCAGGAAAACGAGTAAATAATTCAGGGGTTACTTTATTAACCCGTTCATCGGTGCATTGGGCTGATAAGATAGTTGCAACTAATAATTGAACAGGACTATCATAAGTTAAACTACAAGTAGCATCAGGATATAATTGTTTGAGAATTTTTAGTATTTCTAAGGCTTTTTTTTGCTGATTGGATGTTTTCATGATAAAACCCTGAGTTTAGGTTAAAGGAGGAAAGAAATTACCTTTGAGGATAAACTTCCTAGAAATAACTATAGTATAAAGTATATATTTTCCTTATTACAAATCATTCCTGTCTCATGGGCCTTGCTTTTTAGTCTTGAATGAGTAACTTTGTGAACATCTTTTTATTTTCTGAGATACTAATATTAATCAATTTCAATTATTTAATTTAATTAATTCTTGATTCTACTTAATTATTATTATCCTGTATTATGATAATAATAATCAATATATTAAGGTGTTTATGCTTGGTAACAAAAAAAATTAGAAGATTGTATTAAAGAGTTAGATAAAGATTGTGTTTTAGGAATATGATTATTACGAATAGCTAATATAGCTAGTCTATTGAAATCGTGAAGGTACTGGTTGAGAGGAGAGAACGCCGAAACGAGAAACAGAAAATTTTCACAACTCATTTAAACTGGCTATAATATTATCTATCTTCTGGACGATGTGAAAATAATCTAATAATGATATCTATATTAATTGTCTAAAATAATTTGATGTTTTTAGTCAGGGATTACTCCGCCCTTCGGGTTCGCCAGTTGCTTCATTTGGGAAATCCCAAAACCGCACTGGACTCACCGTACAACGACGGAGTCTGCTCTGGAGGACAGGGGTGGCAAACCATTGCGCTACTGTGAGATGTCCGTGAACGTTGGTAAGCTTTTATAACAACTAAAATAACTTTTTGATGAAATCAAGTAGGTAATATTTTGTATTTTAGTAACTTTGTCGGTGTCATTGCGCTGCTAATCGCCATTTATATTTTATGGCAAATTCGCTTTATTATTTTGCTAACGTTTGCGGCCGTAGCCTTGGCAACGGCCATTAATTATTTAGTTCAATTATTAATGAAGTTAGGAATCAAAAAGCGTGGTGTATCAATTTTTGTGGCTTTATGTCTACTCTTGTTAATATTTGCAGTTTTTCTGTGGCTAATTTTTCCGCCTTTTATCGATCAGTTACAACAATCTCTTTCTTTATTACCTCTAGTTGTAGATAAGATTCAGGTTTGGTTAACCTGGTTACAAGAAACAGTTCCAGAACAGCTTGTCGGAGAAATTCAAAAGCTAGAAAATCTGACTCGCGATTTACCCGGTATTGCCACCCAAGTTGTCAGCAATTTCTATAGTATTTTTTCAAGTTCGTTGGGTGTTTTGTTAAATATTTTGCTGATGACGGTGGTAATGATTATGTTACTTGCCAGTCCCGATCCCTATATACGCTTATTTATCGCTTTTTTCCCCTCTTTCTATCGTCGCCGTGCTGCCAAAATTCTCAAAAAAAGCGAGATTGCTTTAGTGGGGTGGACTAAGGGAATTTTGTTTAATATGCTGGTCATTACTCTTCTTAGCTGGTTGGGATTAACAATTCTGCAAGTTAAACTTTCTTTAGCTAATGCCCTTTTAGCTGGTTTATTAACCTTTATTCCGAATTTAGGCCCTGCTTTAAGCTGTATTCCCCCAATCGTTTTGGCTTTAATTGATGCACCCTGGAAAGCGGTAGCCGTATTGATACTTTATATTCTGATTCAACAGGCAGAAAGTAATATCTTGACTCCTTTAGTCATGAAGCAGCAGGTATCTTTGTTACCAGCAGTGACTTTACTCGCTCAAGCCTCATTTGCCATCTTTTTTGGTTTTATTGGTTTATTTTTGGCATTACCATTAACTGTGGTGGCTCAGGTATGGATTGAAGAAGTGTTAATTAAAGACATTTTAAGTAACTGGAATCAAAAAAGCGATCGCTTTCAATAATTACTTAAATTAAGGAGATTTTTTATTTCCTGGTACATCGGTGGTTATGGTCAGATGAGCGACGTTAACCACCCCGACACCCACTTCTAGCCTAACTCTCTCCCCATTAATATTTTTTTCTCTTACTTTTTTTTCAGCTATTTGTATAATATCTAAAGCTTGGTCAACGGCGGTTTGAATGGCTTCTTCGGTAACCTCTTCTGCTTTATCGTTGGCGACATTAGAAACTTGATGAGCGACTTTTTTACCTGTTTGTTCGACGGTATTAGCAACTCGATTCATTAGCTTCTGACTTTTTTGAGGAATATTCTCTAAATTCATTATTCAAATTAATTACGCTTACATTCAATATACTTAACAAACTATTTAAATTCATCATCCTTTAGATAGTTTTGACATCAAAAAAGACGCGATCGCTCGCGCCTTTTTTCTATGGTTTCTAACCTAACTTACAACTGAGGGACAAACTGTTCTTTTTCAGGAACATGGGTGTATTCAGCCACAATTTGACGAAACTCTTCGCCGTCAATGGTTTCTTTTTCAATTAATAATTCCACCAAGCGATCAATCACTTCACGGTTATCACGAATCAGTTGACGGGCGAGTTGATGGCCCTCTTCAGCTAAAGTACGAACCTGACTATCAATCTTCATGGCCACTTCTTCGGAGTATTCTGCGCGGTTCATTAAACCACCCCCTAAGAAGACTTCCCCGGAAGAACTTTCTAAGGAGAGCGGTCCTAACTCACTCATCCCGAAACGAGTTACCATCTGACGAGCCATTTCCGTCACCTGTTGTAAATCGCCACCAGCGCCGGTTGTTACCTCATCATAGCCAAACACCTCTTCTTCCGCTGCACGACCCCCTAACGCGCCAGCAATGCGGGCCATTAACTGTGCTTTAGTGGTTAGTCCTTGTTCTTCGTTGGGGGTGAACCAGGTTAACCCTTGGGCCTGTCCACGGGGAATTAAGGTGACTTTCTGAACGGGATCATGATCCTTAACTAATGTTCCCACGATCGCATGGCCCACTTCATGGTAAGCAATGAGACGCTTACTCTTGCTATCCACTAAGGGAGTTCCTTCCATACCGGCCACCACCCGGTCTACTGCGTCGTCAATTTCCAGTAAGGTAATGGCTTCTTTGCGACGACGGGCGGTTAAAATGGCTGCTTCGTTGAGTAAGTTCGCTAAGTCTGCTCCACTAAACCCAGGGGTACGACGGGCGATGGACTCAATCGAGACATCCGGTGCTAATTTTTTGTTGCGAGCGTGAACTTCTAAGATTTCGATCCGTCCTTTGAAATCAGGGGCATCGACAATCACCTGACGGTCAAACCGGCCAGGACGCATTAAGGCAGAGTCAAGCACATCAGGGCGGTTAGTGGCAGCAATAATGATGATGCCAGTATTGCCTTCAAACCCGTCCATTTCCGTTAATAACTGGTTCAGGGTTTGTTCCCGTTCATCGTTACCGCCACCGATACCAGCACCCCGTTGACGGCCCACTGCGTCGATTTCATCGATAAAGATGAGACAAGGAGCGTTTTCTTTGGCTTTTTTGAATAAATCACGAACCCGAGACGCACCCACACCGACGAACATTTCTACGAACTCAGACCCAGAAATGCTGAAGAAAGGAACACCGGCTTCTCCTGCGATCGCTTTAGCTAATAAGGTTTTACCGGTTCCAGGAGGCCCCACTAATAACACCCCTTTAGGAATGCGTGCGCCAACAGCAGTGAACCGTTCCGGTTGTTTTAAGAAGGTGACAACCTCTTGTAATTCTTCTTTGGCTTCATCGATACCAGCCACGTCATCGAACATAATGCCGGTTTTGGCTTCCATTTGGAAACGAGCCTTAGACTTACCAAAATTCATGGCCTGTCCTGGACCACCGGGTAAATTACTCGAACGACGGAAGAGGAAGAATAAAGCCCCGATGAGGAGGATAGGGAATAATAAATTGCCTAAAAAGCCCCATAACGCGCCTTCATTACGAATCGGGTGAGATTCTAGTTGAACATCAGACTTTCGTAACTTAGCCACTAAGTCGGGGGCGTTCATGGGAAGATCAACCCGTGATCTTTGCACTCGATCTTCAATTTCCGGGTCTACCGCCTGTACAATGGCCGTGCGTCCCCCTTCGTAGAGATCAACGCTCAGAATACGACCTGAATCTAAATATTCTAGGAAACGTCCGTAGGTCATACGGGTGTTAGCTGTGTTGTTTCCCATTTGGGTCGAAGCCGAAGGAAATGCCCCTTGCCAGAGGAAAAAACCCACCACTAATAGTGGTACAGTCCAGAGTAATAGGGTTCTCCAAGATATTTTCATAGGTTAAAGTTTCTCGTAGGTTATCAAAAATTGGTTTCTTTAATACAAAATGGGTCTTTTGTCAAGACGTTAACCATAAAATGTCGGAATTTTGCTCAAATCGCAGATCCAACTTAACTAAATTTAACGTAATTCTCAGATTAGTTGCAAGTTTTTCCGATTTCTTCGTCTTCGTCATCCCATTACCCTAACCTTCAACCATTAAGATAAAATCTAAAATAGTGATTTCGAGAGATGATTTAGGGTTTATTTGGATGAAATACTTATTAAGATTAACAGTTGTTCTCTTTTCCTTACTATGGTTAATAACACCTACCGCTTACGCTGCTAGTTCGACGGCCGTCACTGGGGCGAGTGCCTCCTACGAAGATGTTAAACTGATCGGGGAAGACTTTTCGGGTAAAAGCCTCACCTACGCCCAGTTTACCAATGCGGATCTCACCGATTCTAATTTTAGTGAAGCGGATCTCAGGGGGGCCGTTTTTAATGGCTCTGCCTTGATCGGGGCTGATCTTCATGGGGCTGACTTAACCAATGGTCTAGCTTATCTTACCAGTTTTAAAGGGGCTGATTTAACCAACGCCGTGTTAACCGAAGCGATTATGATGCGGACTAAGTTTGATGATGCTAAAATTACAGGGGCCGATTTTAGTTTAGCGGTTTTAGATGTTTATGAAGTGGATAAACTCTGCGATCGCGCTGAAGGGGTCAACTCGAAAACTGGGGTTAGCACCCGTGAGTCCCTAGGATGTCAATAAATTAATGATTAGGTGGGCGTTCTTTGCCCACCGCCCAGTCTATTATTTAAGTTAGAGAAAGAATGAGTAATCAGCGTGTTGGTGTTATTGGTGGGGGTCAACTGGCCGGGATGATGGCTACCGCTACGGAAAAATTAGCCATAGATTTATTAATACAAACCCCCCACAAAGATGATCCGGCTGTAGCGATCGCCCATGAGGTGATTTTAGCCCCTATTGATGATGCTAACGCCACCCAACAATTAGCAGAAAAATGTGACGTTATTACCTTTGAAAACGAGTTTATTAATTTAGAAGCCTTAAAAAAGTTAGAAAGTCAGGGGGTTTGTTTTCGTCCTAAATTATCAGCTTTATCCCCTTTATTAGATAAATATCAACAACGAAGTTATTTAAAAAGTATCAATATTCCTGTTCCCAAATTTACCACTTTAGAAGCATTATCTTTAACTGATTTTAACTTTCCTTTAGTGATTAAAGCCCGTCGTCATGGTTACGATGGTCAAGGGACATTTATTATTAAGAATTCAGAAGAATTAAACCACCTATTAGAAAAGGTCAATAATATCCCTTTAATGGTAGAAGACTATATTCCCTTTGAGCGAGAATTAGCCCTGATGGTTGCTCGTAATGTTAAGGGAGAAATTGTTACCTATCCAGTGGTAGAAACCTATCAAAAAGAACAAGTTTGCCATTGGGTGATTGCCCCTGCCAATATTTCTGAAACAGTACAAAAAGAAGCTCGGCAGATTGCTGAACATTTAGTAACTCAATTAGACGTGGTTGGCATTTTTGGCATTGAATTCTTTTTAACTTCAGATGAGCAATTATTAGTCAATGAAATAGCCCCTAGAACCCATAATTCTGGGCATTATACTCTAGATGCTTGTGATATTTCTCAGTTTGAAATGCAGTTAAAAGCAGTAACCGATCACCCATTAGGATCAACTCAATTGAATTGTTTAGGGGCAGTGATGGTGAACCTATTAGGATATGAAAATTCCCATTATGACTATCAAGAAAAACGCCAGAAAATAGCTAATCTTCCTCATACTTATGTACATTGGTATGAGAAAACCGAGTCTCGTGTCGGTCGTAAATTAGGTCATGTTACTCGATTAATTAAAGATCATAAAATTGCGCCAGAAACCATTGCCAAAGAAATAGAATCCATTTGGTATCGTAATCAGTGATAGAGAGTGATCAGTCCCCAACAATTATTAAGAGAGATGCGATCGCTTAAAGATAATTCAATGAGAAAACCTGATCCTTGGGGAAACTATCAAACCCATTGTCACTGGATGAAACAAGCGTTAAGATTGGCAGAAATTGCCGCCAAGTTAGGAGATGTTCCCGTCGGTGCGGTGATGATTAATGGTCAAGGCAAGATCATTGCTGAAGGCTATAATAGTAAAGAATGTCATCATGATCCCACGGGTCACGCCGAAATCATCGCTATTCGTCAAGCTAGTCAAACACTGAAATCGTGGCACTTGGAAGAATGTACCCTCTACGTTACCTTAGAACCCTGTATTATGTGCGCTGGTGCCATTATTCAATCTCGGTTAGGATTATTGGTGTATGGGGTCGATGATCTCAAGTCGGGAAGTATTCGCACTGTATTAAATTTACCCGATAGTGCAGCCTCTAATCATCGTCTTTCGGTGCTGTCAGGAATTCTTGAAGGAGAGTGTCGTCAGCAATTAAAACACTGGTTTATAGAGAAAAGACTTAAAAAAAGCTGAACAGTGTAGAAATAAATCTATACTAGGAAACATTTTGCTCTGTTAACTCAGTCATCCCTTTACGATGCGATCGCTTGGCTAAGTCACTCCCTATCCAATACTGCGTAGGTTTTGGATTTTGACTTTTCTTTAAGGCAAGCAGAGGAGCAGGGAGACCTTCGCTGAGGAGAGGGCTTTTCGGTTTTCTCCCCCGCAAGAAAGCTCCCTTCTCCTCGCGCGTTCACGCTTGTCGGGGAACCCGACCGGGGTCGCTCGTCTCCCTTGCAGTCTCAGCTAGGGTTTTGCGCTTAACCGAGTAGTATTGACTCCCTATTCTTACTCCTCCCTCAAACTAATCAAGGTTTGAGAAATGGCCAGACGTTCAGTTTAGTGATCTTCATCTCAGATACCTAGCTAGAGTAATTTAAAGCTTGTAGCGTTATTGATTAGTTTTATTTATAAAATAGCAAAAAATTAGTTTTTTCTGTTTATTTTTGTTATGATAAGGCCATAATGTCTGAAAAAAATGTTAACATTTCTGGTTTAAATTTGTAATAACCATAACATAAACATCAATAGAAACAGGAGGTTTAATAAATAATTAATAGAAACCTAACAAAGAACCAGGAGACAATTAAACAAGGCAGTAAAACTCATTGAGTAACTATTAAGCACTGTGAAAACTTTTCTATTATTAGCATCTTTGTCAATCACTCAGGTATTGGGCGATATCCTTCTGAGTCGAGGAATGAAAGATTTTGTCGGTTTTGATTTTTCTAGTCCAACTATCATTTTTTACTTAATAGCTTATATTTTAACGAATTATTGGATTTTGATGGGCTTAGGAATTCTGATTGTTTCTCTAAGTCTTTATCTTACCGCCATTTCTAAATTAGACCTGAGTTATGTTCTACCGATTCATGCCTCTAGTTATGTTTTAAACGGATTATTTGCTTGGGCTATTTTAGGAGAAGATGTCACCGGAATGCGCTGGATAAGCACATTAGTCATTTCCTGTGGTGTATTATTTGTGGGATTAAGTGATAGTCAAACCTCACAATTTTCTCAAGATTATCACGGTAATATGAAGTCTCGTAATTTACCCTTATTTTTTCTACCCTTTAGTCTAGCGGTGTCTAAAACCTGGTTAGCAATTATGATTAGTTCTATCTCTGATGCCAGTGGAGACTTATTGTTAGCCCTAGGAATGAAAAGAATAGGAGAACTCAAAAAAATAACTTTTGTAGAAGTAACAAAAATGGTGATCAAAGTGATCACTAATCCCATTATCATCAGTGGAATTGCTTGTCAAGGAATTGCGTTTTTTAGTTTCATCTCTGTCTTAAGTTGGGCAGATATCAGCTTTGTCCGTCCCGCTACAGCTTTAACTTATATTATTAGTATGTTAGGGGCTAAACTTATCCTAAAAGAAGACATTAGAGAACAGAAACTCTGGGGGATTATTTTAATCGGACTAGGGGTCTTTATTCACCGTTAAAAAATCGAGAGTTCTTTCCTAACATTGACCCCTCTGCTCCCCTTTGAAAGGGCAGGGCTGTTTCAAAGGGGAGCAGGGGGGTTGGCCAGAGGCAATCGTATTTCATTGTGACGCTAACTTATTCACAATTAATTACCTTCTCATAATTATTAAGTTTTCTTGTACTGATGCAAGATGTCAGTCTCCTCAGATTTATTGACTCAATGCCTTCAAAAAACTTTGCATACTAGCAAAAATTCCTGATTTTTTAGATTGAGGTTGATCACTATTATCCTCTTCTCCTTTCAACGCATTATTAACTAAAATGTCCAATGCTTCTCCCATGGGTTTTTGGCTTTGTTCTGCGATTAACTCATAACCCTCTTCTTTTTCTAAATACACCAACCAAGGAGAAGGATAAGAACGCAACACCACCACCCCATCTAACGGTCGAAAATAATAAACCGATTCTAAGGTACTAATAAACCGTTCTCTAAGTTGACGGGCTGCGTAACCAATACCCACAATAGACACATCTTCTAACTGGGGAATCAGCAGAATAACCGGGCGATGGCCGGCTAAATTACATAGTTTTTCTACCGTTTCCACTTCTACAGACGAGGGACTGACTAATAAAAAGGCTTCGTCAGCCTCAGAAATTTTCTTTTCGACAGAAGTGGCCCGACTCCCTAAGTCAGTTACCTGAAAAGGGGTTTCTCCCCAGTCTCGTCTGGCTAAGGCAGCGGCCCCGGTATCGGGAAAGATCACTTTTAACCCTGATTCTTGGCCCTCGAATAAGGTGGTAAACTCTAAGGCTAAGGGTTGGGCTTGTAGGGCAATCTCTGGGATAACAATTTCTAAGCAAATGCGTCCTACCCCTGCTTCTAGGGCGAGTTTAGCGGCTTGTTTGGCTTGGGTTACGGCTTGTTCTAAAGTGTTGGGAACTTCAACCATGATAGGGCTAGTAAACGGCGATCGCTTTTATTGTACAAGAGTACGAGACAATAGAAAATAGACGACTTTATGGTAACAGTCAGATGATTATTGGTATTTTAGCGATCCTTTCTGCATCGGCAGCAGCCGGAATGAGAATTGCGTTACCTTTATTAATGATTGGCTTGCTTCGTAGTGATTTATGGTCACAAGTTCCTGTACTGGCTGCCATTCCTCCTAAAGTTTTAATTGGGGTTTTAACCAGTTGGTCTTTGTTTGAATTATTCGGCTCAAAAAAGTTACTCGGTCAGCGTATTTTACAGATTATACAATTAGTTTTTAGTCCTTTAGTGGGCGGATTATTAGCGGTTGCTGTGGTGAAAATGGCTAATTTAGACGTGAGTCCCTTATGGTTAATGGGTGTGATTGGGGGAGTCTTAGCTTTTGTTTTAAAGTTGGTTCAAGTGGGTTGGTTTTTTCGTTTAAGGGGTTTACCTATTTGGGTGATTTGCATTGAAGATATTATTTGTATTTTATTAGTTTTATTTGCTTTTGATGCCCCCCAAAATGGGGGATTAATTGCCTTAATGTTGTTATGGATAGCCATTAGAAGTTCTACAGCTTGGCGTAAATGGTATGTTCAATAATTATTAATTAATCATCGTCTTCCTTGATTAAATAATATTTTTTTAGAGTCTTCTGTCATGGTGGCTTCTGTTTTTAAGTTTTTCGCTATTTCATAAGCTTTTTGAACAGCCGAACGATTTTGTATGGTTTCAAACCATCTTTTAAGATTCGGAAAATCTTCTAAATTTTGCTGTTGTTGTTGATGGGGTACTATCCAAGGATAAACGGCCATGTCTGCAATAGAATAGTCTGTGGCTATATATTCTCTATCTTTCAACTGGTCATCTAATACCCCATAAAGTCGTTCAGTTTCTTTAACATATCGATGAATGGCATAGGGGACTTTTTCGGGAGCATACTGACTAAAATGATGATTTTGACCTAACATGGGGCCAAGTCCTCCCATTTGCCAAAATAACCATTGCATAACGTCCATTTCACCCCGTATATCTGTGGGCAAAAATTGTTGAGTTTTCTTGGCTAAATAATATAAGATTGCCCCCGATTCAAAAATACTAAGGGGCTGATCCCCATCTTGTGGCGCATGATCGACAATAGCAGGAATACGATTATTAGGAGAAATTTCTAAAAATTCAGGGGCAAATTGTTCGCCTTTAGCGATATTAATTAATTTAATGTCATAGTCGAGTTGGGCTTCTTCTAAAAAAATAGTAATTTTATGGCCGTTAGGGGTGGTCCAATAGTAAAGATCAATCATAATCAACCGTGTTTAAGTTCAATCGAATCAGTAGAGACAATTAATTTTAATTGTCCCTACCAATTTATTGAAGATTTAAGGAACTTTCAACTCGACGAATTTGTTTTCTGGTAAAAAGCTGCGGAACTTACCGTGATCAGCAAATACAGCCACTAAATGTAACCAAGCATCCGGTTCTTTGTGTAAATCACCCCAGGGAATGGCAATTTCTAAACATTGATTAAACGCCACCTCAATGCGATGGTTTTTCGGATGCCAATCATTACTATGCCAAGCTTGCTGTAACCAAGCCGACTGAGTCACTAAATTAATACCGACATGATGATGGAATGTATAGTTAACTGGGGCTTCATCAGGAACCTCCGCTAACGGTGCCGTACTGGTAAACACATCCGTATCGGCATAGTACCAGAGTAAATGTAACTCATTGGGTAAATCTCTGCCCGGTTGCGTCCCCATTTTCACATCAAACCGTAGATACAAATTCATGTGATCCGTACCATAATAGATCCGTTGCACTGTACTAGCTTTGTGCATGGTTCCGGTTGATCCGCCGATTTCGATGCGTCCGGCTTTTTCCCAGTCTTCTTCGTCGGGATAACCATTGATCACGGGTTGAATAAACCCTTCTGGGGCGCGATCGCCTTTCTTGGTATGATCGTCTAGGGGTTCGTATAAATTTTTAGGAATGGGTTCCCCTAAGGCCGAATAAACCCCCCGTAAATGTTCGCGGTAGAGTTCATCAAATAGGGCCCCATGACTTGAAGAATGCCCTTCTCCGAACCACCAACACCAGTCCGAACCTTCGGCCGCATATAAGGCTTCCCAGGCTTCAGGGTTACTTTTTTCGGTGGCTTCAGGGTGTTTCTCCATCATGTCCCGGGCCTCGGTTAAGAGATCCCAGGCTTTATTTTTCACCGGATCACCGATCCAAGTGCTAAAGCTACCATCAACCCAGGACCCACTGTGTAACTTGTGGGCCGGAATTTCGGCTTTGGGGGGGAATTTTTCGAGAAACTCAGAAACGGTGACTAATTGAATATCATCAATTTCACTCAATTGAGAATATAAGGCTCTAAGGAAGTGTAACCCATCATCGGGATAATATTCCCAACAGTTTTCCCCATCTAAGGCAATGGTGACTAACCAGGGATCTTCGAGGGTGGTTTCTTCGCTTTCTTGACGTTCAACTAAAGATCGAGAAATGGCTTGTAAATGGCCCAGGAAATCAGAGGCCGCATGACGGGGTTCCATGCCACTATAACTAAAGCCAATTAAATCGGATAAACGGTGATCCCTGAAGACAATGGCTAAGTCTCCGTAGTCTGTTTTAAGACGGTAGGGGAGATACATCCGATGGGGATCACAAACGTTCCCGGTTTCGTCGCGATAGAAATAATGTTCCACACTCCACCCTAAGACGGACTCATCGGAACATAACCAATTAAACTTTTCTTGGGCAACATAGGGTAAAATAGCAGGGCTAACGGACTGTTCTGAGGGCCAGAGTCCTTTGGGTTCGCAGCCAAAGCGATCGCGATACATTTCTTTGGCTTTGCGGAGATGGAGGGGAATATCTTGAGGATATTGGAACCGTTTTTCCGGTAACTGCATCTCAGGAATGGCCACCCGTCCCGAATCGGTATCGGCCAGTAACGGCAGAATGGGGTGAGTGTAGGGGGTTGTCATTAATTCTAACTGCCCCGAATCCTGCATTTTTTTGTGTTGGGGGATAATTTGACCGATAATTTCCCGGTGTTTGGCGATGATTTTTTGGCGATCGCTTAAAGAAAAGCCTTTCCCTTTTTCAAACCAGGCTGCAATTTCGGGATCTTTTTCTCTAAAAATGGGATCGATCCAGGCTAAGTTATGCCAAGCTAAAAGATCGCTATAGTCATGGACAGTCCAATTTTCCATACACCAGTCTCGGCCCTTATCATGCTTCTGTAAATTCAATTCAGAATAGCGATAATAGGGATCAATTAAGGTGCGATGGTGAGCATCAAAAAAGTGGTCAAAAATAAATCCTTTGTCTTCGTCTGTTAGATCAATAGCAGAGGTTAAGGTGAGGGCCATGTAGCGATCGAGGGCGGTTCCTTGGCTATAATCTTCTAGTTGTAGAATTAAAGAAGGAACGAGGTTAACGGTTTGATGTAGCTTAGGAAACTCTTCTAAAACAAGAATTAGGTCTAAATAATCTTTGATACCGTGTAAGCGGGCCCAGGGCATACGATACTGTCCATTAGGATCATCAATTGCTTCACGGGATTTATACAAAGGTTGATGTTGATGCCAAATAAATGCAACGTATAGAGGATGAGCCATTATCAGTTTTAATCTCTTTAATTGTGATGAGTAGTAGCAAAAGTGAGGGATTCATGAAGGTATTTTTACCTAAAATTGCAGAACCAACCTTGCTTAAATACCCAGACTTGAACTGCTATACCTTATAGATTACCCCGAAAGCTCCCCTTATAGAGTTTGACTTTTTTACTGTCTTAAATCTTTCCTAACCAACCCTTTAAATTTTCTTGTTGTCGGGGTGATGGGTTATCAATTTGAACCACTTCATATCGACTCGGTTGAGGCTTTCCTAAGGTAACGGAAAAGGTTTTTAATTCGTCTTGATGAAATACGGTGACTGAGACAATTTCATCAGCTTGATGATCTTTGAGACGTTGATTTAAGTCATCGGCGGTTACGCGAATACCATTAATGGCTAATAATTCATCTTCGGGGTCAATTCCTTCCACAAAAGCGGGTGATCCTTTTTCAACAAATTTAATGATTTGCTTGTTATTTTCTGATTGAACTTTAATCCCTAAGTGGGGAACACTATCGTCGTCCATAATGGCTTTCAGTTGGAGACCGAAGGGGTTTAAATACTTATTAAAGGGTAATTCTTCTGTGCTATCAACGTATAGGTTAAAAAAGCTTTGTAAGTCCATATCCGCGACCGATTCGATCACTCGTTGAAGTTGATGGGGGGTAAACCCAGTTTCGGATTTTCCGAATTGTTCCCACATCTGAACCATAACGTTATCTAAAGAGCGTTTATTTTCATGTTTAGCTCGAATCAATAAGTCTAACAGCAGGGAAACTAATTCACCTTTTAAATAATAGGAAATTTGACAGTTATCACTATTATTATCTCGTCGATAGAGTTTAATCCAAGCGTCAAAACTAGACTCACTGAGGGGTTGAACTTTACGGCCTGGAATGCTTAAAAAGCGAGTTATTTCTTTACCTAAAATTTCTAAGAACTTTTGAGCATTATAAATTCCGGCTCTCATGGGAATTACCATATCATAATAACTGGTGGTTCCTTCAGAAAACCATAAGGAAGGGGTATAATTTTCTTGTTCGTAATCAAAGGTTTCTAATGCTTTTGGACGAATGCGTTTTATATTCCATAAATGAAAGAATTCATGGGCAACTAATTGTAGAAAACGGTTATATTTATCTGTATCTCTAAAATAAAAACGAGAATAGATTAATGAACAGGAATTTTTGTGTTCTAATCCTCCAAAATTATTTTGGGTTAGATGAAGGATAAATAAATAATCGTCGTAGGGTAATCCGTTGAATAATTTAGCTTCTGTTTCTATAATTTTTTTGGTGTCTTCTATCACTTTCTTCGGTTGAATATTACCGGTTCCCCAAATGGCATATTGATGGGGTTTTCCTAATACTTCAAAAGAATAAATGCCATGGTTACCAATTTCAAAAGGACTATCTACCAAGGTGTCGAAATCTTTGGCATAAAATTGGTTGACTTTTTCAGGAATTGCTGGTAAAGCTGTGCTAACTTTCCAAGTTGAATTGGGGGGAATAATTTCGACGGTGATGGGGGTCGCTTCTAACCCTGGAATATAATAAAATAAAGCAGCCCCATTAAAATAACCATGAGTATCGTCTAAATGGTTCGTTCTGACGGTTAATTCATTGGCATAAACGCGATAGGTAATTAAAAGATTGTCCACTTCTTTGGTTTCTACTTGCCAATGATTTTTACTCACTTTTTGACTGAGTAGCTTGGTTTGCTTATCTTTAGAAATGGCTTTAAAATCTTGAATATGTCTAGCATATTCTCTCACTAAATAAGACCCCGGTGTCCACACTGGCATTTTTAAATCAAGGATAGGATTTGACCAGTATTCAATCTGTAAACCCACCTCAAATAAATGGGAATTAGGATGGGGCATTTTCACAAAATAAGTTAAACTGGGTGCAGGATAATTGAGTTTTTTACTCTCAGTAATCGTTGATTTAGTCATTATTAAATTTGTTTAGCAAAATGATTTAACTGTTTAAGATTCGTTAATAATAAAATCTGGCGAGAATGATCACTTTCTAGACAACCTTGATGTTGTAATTGAGTCATAATCTGTTGACAGTCATCGAGAGAAATATCAGCAATGTCTGCCAAATCTTGAGCAGGAATTTGTAAAATTTCTGCCCCTTCCTCACTCAATTTACCATAAGCTTCTGCCAATTTAATTAAAGTTTTAATGAGTTTAATTTTCGGGGTTTGTTGATGTAATTGAAAACGACGATACAGATGACGAAATCGCTTAACACTGAGTTGCAACATTTTATGATGAACTTGGGGGTCTTTAAACAGCATTTGTAAAAAACGTTGGGCTGAAATACTGAGTAATTGAACATCAGAAAGGGCAATCACGTCTATACCCTTAAGAGATTCGTCCAAAACCTCCATTTCTCCGAAGAAATCTCCTTTACCCAGAATTTCTAACACTGTTTCTTGATGGTTATAACGGGAACGAATTTTAACCCAACCCGACACGATAAAGTAAACCGCCTTTCCCCAGTCATTTTCTTTTATAATTTCTTCATACTGACCATAATTTTCTTCATCGACCACAGACAGTATCCATTCTAAGGTTTCGGGATTCGCTACACTAAACAGGGGGAATAGCTCGACAATTGCTTGAGTTTCCATTAAAGGGGTTTTCGGACGGCATTAAATAAGGGGTTAAGGAATATCAATGGATTGACTTTTCCTTATGGTTCAACCATTTCTTTTAATGATAAACCCCACAGACACTATAAGTCTAGGTTAGCGCATCGTTAACTGTTGTAAATTGTCTAAACCTAAACAATTGTTATATTATCGTGAAGATCACAAGCACAGCTAGAAAATTTTCATGGGTAGAAAGTATCACGTTTACGGTGTCGGTAATGCTTTAGTTGATATGGAGTTTCAAGTCACTCCAGAATTATTACAAGAATTAAACATTGATAAAGGGGTAATGACGTTGGTGGATGAAGTCCGTCAAGGAGACATTATTGCCAAATTTAATGGTAATCTTTGTAAACAAAGTGGTGGGGGTTCTGCTGCTAATACCATGGTTGCTTTAAGTCAATTTGGGGCGAAGGGTTTTTACTCTTGTAAAGTGGCTAAAGATGAAGCGGGATTTTTCTATTTAGAAGACTTACAAAACTGTGGTTTAGATACCAATGTTCATGATGAAAAAGAAGTCGGAGGAAGCACCGGAAAATGCTTAGTAATGGTCACTCCTGATGCTGATCGCACCATGAACACTTTCTTAGGAATTAGTGGCAGTTTATCAGAAGCGGAATTAGTTCCAGAGGCAATTGCTGATTCTGAATACCTTTACATGGAAGGTTATTTAGTTCCCTCTCCAACTGGTAAAGCTGCAGCGATCAAAGCTAGGGAAATTGCTGAAAATTCGGGGGTCAAAATTACATTTTCTCTCTCTGATCCCAATATGGTGGACTTCTTTAAAGAGGGATTATTAGAAATCATTGGCTCGAATACAGATTTTATTTTTGCTAATGAATCAGAAGCCCTAAAAATGGCAGATACGGAAGATTTCTCTGAGGCGATCGCCTATTTCAAAAAGTTGTCTAAGGGGTTTGCCATTACTAGAGGTTCAGCCGGATCAGTGGTGTTCGATGGTCAAGAATTGATAGAAATTACCCCTTATCCAGTTCAAGCGATTGATACTGTGGGCGCAGGAGATATGTATGCTGGAGCTTTTTTATATGGATTAACCCACGGCATGAGTTATGCTCAAGCTGGTGATTTGGCTTCTCGTGCTTCTTCTCAGATTGTTACTTGTTATGGTCCCCGTTTAGCAACAGAAAAGTTAAAAGAATTGCTAAATACTTAAAGGGTCACTCATAACTAACCTAAAACTATCTATTATTTTTGCCGAGGCTATGGCCTCGGTTCCTTAAAATTTAGGATAATTTCTGTTACAATAGTACAATATAACTAAAACAAAATTGGGAAGAAAGAGGCATTGATTATGTTAAGCCAATTCCGAAAACATTATCCTGAAGGAAGTTTAGTGAGCGAGTTAGTCACTATCGATCATGGTCAATATATTGTCAGGGTATTATTACAAAATAAGGGGATAACCTTAGGGACAGGATTAGCCGCAGATCATAACATTGAAACAGCCGAAGATCGAGCCAGAGAAAGAGCATTAAAAAGTCTTGAACTCGATGATAAAGCCCCTGAAAGATCAGAAAAAATCACTTCTCAACCATCCCCTGTGCCTCAAGAAACCCCTCAACCCAAACCCAAAGTTGAAGTGACATCACCTCCCCCAGAAAAACCCATTGAACCGGTTGCTAAAGTGGCTAAGACAGAAGAACCGAAAGAGATAGAAACAGAAACGCCCCCCTCCCCTAAAACAACCCCTGAAACCTCAACTAACTCCTCTAAAAAACAAGCTAAGACCCCATCAAACAATAAAAAAACATCACCCATTGAACCAGAAATTGAAGAAAAACCGTTACCTATTCCTGTCACTCCTCCATCAACCAAAACAGAAGAAATAGAAACAGAAGATAGTCAAGAAGCTACCGTTGAACCCCTTGAAGAACCCCAAATTGATGAAAATCCCCCGATGGTAGAAGAAGAGGAACTTGATTTTTCCGAAATTATTGCCCGTTCCAATGCAGAATTAAAACGATTAAAATGGACAACCGAACAAGGTCGAGAATATTTAATCAAAACCTATGGAAAGCGATCGCGTCAAGTGTTATCAGATGAGGAATTATTAGAATTTCTTCGTTATTTAGAAAGCTTACCCACCCCTTCTTAGATCGGGTTTATTTTTATTACTGTTCCGAATGACCTTCCTGTTCTAAAATATGATCCCATGAAGACTTTATTTTCCCTCCCAAACATCCCTTCTTGCGCTTGGAAACGTCCTATCGGTCAAGGATGGAATAATCCCTATACAGTACGCTATGCGAGTAACTTAGATGACGGTCCCTGGCACGGAATGCCTCTCGGTGGGTTCGGGTCCGGTTGTATTGGGCGATCGCCTCGGGGTGATTTTAACCTTTGGCATTTGGATGGGGGGGAACACATTTTTAAAAGTATCCCATCTTGTCAATTTAGTATTTTTGAACAGTTAGAAGATGGCACAGCACAAGCTTATGCTTTGTCTACGGAAGCCCCAGAAGATAATACCCTATCTCGATGGGCTTGGTATCCCCAAGAAAAAGGAACCTATTCGGCCCTTTATCCCTGTAGTTGGTATCAGTATGAAGGGGTATTTCAAGCAGAGATTTATTGTGAGCAATTTTCTCCTATTATTCCTAATAACTATCAAGAAACCAGTTATCCTATTGGGGTCTTTGAATGGACCATAAAAAACCCCACTGATAAACCCATTACCCTCAGTATTATGCTGACTTGGCAAAATATTGTCGGTTGGTTTACCAATGCCATTAAATCCCCTGAAATTACGGTTAGAGACGACGGTAGTCCAGAGTATGAATATCAACCGAGATGGGGTCATAGTACCGGCAATTTTAATCAGTGGATACAAGATAATTTTCGGGTGGGTTTTATTCTCAATAGATTACAACCCCATGAACAAGTGCAAGAGGGAGAAGGACAAATCTGTATCGCCAGTGTGACTAATCCCAGTGTCGAGGTTTTTTATCTGGGAAAATGGAATCCGAATGGGGATGGTTCTGAGGTTTGGGACTATTTTGCCATGAATGGTTCATTGCCAGATCAAGAAGATGAAACCCCGGCCGAACCTGGCGAACAAATTGCAGCCGCTATGGCGATCCGATTCACGATTAAACCAGGAAGAGTTAAAAAAATTCCCTTCATTTTAGCCTGGGATTTACCCATCACAGAATTTGCCCAAGGGATTCAATATTATCGTCGCTATACTGACTTTTTTGGTCGCAATGGTCAAAATGGTTGGGCAATGGTAAGAACGGCTTTAAAACATTCTGATGTGTGGCGAGATAGAGTAGAAGAATGGCACAATTCTATCTTAAAACAGAAGGATTTTCCCGACTGGTTTAAGATGGCTTTGTTTAATGAATTGTACTTATTAACCGACGGGGGAACCCTTTGGACAGCAGCCTCTGAGACTGATCCCATCGGACAATTTGGGGTCTTAGAATCGATGGATTATCGTTGGTATGAAAGCTTAGACGTAAGATTATATGGATCATTCGGGTTATTGATGTTATGGCCGCGCTTAGAAAAAGCAGTTATAGAAGCCTTTGCACGGGCAATTCCTAGTAGTGATGATACCATTAGGATTATTGGTTATAATCAGGCCGAAGGGTTACGAAAAGTCAAGGGAGCAACCCCCCATGATTTAGGTGCGCCCAATGAACATCCTTGGGAAAAAACTAATTATACCAGCTATCAAGATTGTAATCTTTGGAAGGATTTAGGTAGCGATTTTGTCCTACAACTGTATCGAGATTTTCTGTTAACTGGTGCAGAGGATATTGACTTTCTTTGGGAATGTTGGGAAGCCGTTCCAGAAACATTAAACTATCTTAAAGCATTTGATTTAGATAATGATGGTATTCCCGAAAATTCTGGCGCACCGGATCAGACATTTGATGACTGGGAATTGAGGGGAATGAGTGCTTATTGTGGGGCGTTATGGATCGCTGCTTTAGAAGCTGCTATAAAAATCGGAGAAATCTTATTAGAAAATCCTCCTAATAATCCACAATTATCACCTGAAAATTATCCCGAATCCATTGAAAAAGAACTGGATAAATATCACAATTGGTTACAACAATCTCGCTCAGTTTATCACAGCACTTTATGGAATGGAGAATATTATAAATTAGATAGTGAAAGTGATTCCGATGTGGTGATGGCAGATCAATTATCGGGTCAATTTTATGCCCGTTTATTAGGGTTGCCTAATGTCGTTGAACATGAATATGCTCTATCAGCTTTAAAGAAAGTTTATGAAGCTTGTTTCTTAAAGTTTCAAAACGGAAAATATGGGGCCGCCAATGGCATGAAACCAGATGGAACCCCAGAAGATCCTAACTCAACCCATCCCCAAGAAGTATGGACGGGAATTAATTTCGGTTTAGCCTCTTTCCTAATACAAATGGGGATGAAAGATGAAGCTTTAAAATTAACTGAAGCCGTGGTTAAACAAGTGTATGAAAATGGCTTACAGTTTCGCACGCCTGAAGCAATAACAGCAGTGGGAACCTTCCGTGCGGGTCATTATTTGAGGGCTATGGCGATTTGGGGGATTTATTATCAATTAAGTGAAACGAAGTAATTATTCATTATTAATTGATGAAAGTTGCTCTGCTTTGATATCCTGAATCGCTCTCGTTAATCCATCTAAATAACTACCCAGGTTATCAATGTCATTTTTCATTGATTGAATCGTGGGATGATTGGCGATCGCATTATTTAAACTGTCTGGGTTACTATCAGCGAGATAAACATCAATTAACTCGTTAATTACGTCATCGATAGTTTTTCCCTCATCCTTGACTTTGTTTTTCAATCTTTCTAACTTGTCAGGATTAATGATTATATTTAGTTGGGTTTCTGTGGTGGTCATAATTTTAAAAGATTTTAATTAAAGATTATAATCTGAACTTTAGATCAGTAATCAAAACAAAAGTGTTGGGGGGATGTTGTGCAGTTGACAGTAGAATTAAGATATACTAAATTAGGTATAATCTGATAGTTTGACTAATATAATGCCAGATAAACCAATCTACTGGATTGGCTCTTCTAAGGATGATATTTGTGATTTTCCTGAAGATGTAAGGAAAAAAGCAGGTTTTCAGCTTCGTGCTATTCAAAGGGGAGAGAAACCGAATGATTTTAAGCCTATGCCAACCATTGGTAAGGGAGTCGAAGAAATTCGGATTTGGACAGGGGAGACTTATCGTGTTTTTTATGTGGCTAGATTTTTGGAGGCGGTTTATGTTCTCCATGCTTTTAGTAAGAAATCACAAAAAACATCTCGGCAGGATATTAATTTAGGTAAGCAACGTTATCAGCAAATGATGAAATTTAGGGAAAATTTATAGGGGTTAATATGACTATTTCTCAATCTTCTCAAAGCATTAATGTTACTCTAGCTCAGGATAATATTTTTGCAGATTTAGGTTTTTCTGAGGATGAGGCGGTTAATCTGAAAATTCGGGCTGATTTGATGTTAACGTTACGTTCTTTTATTAAGGCTAAGGGTTGGACGCAAAAAGATGCAGCCAGTTTTTTTGATGAGACTCAACCGAGAATTAGTTGTTTGATGAATGGGGATATTAAGCGTTTTAGTGTGGATAAGTTATTACTGATGTTGAGTAAGGCAGGTATGGAGGTTAAATTTGAGGTTGTTTCTAATTCAATGGAGGATGTTGAGATTTAACTAAAAATACCCACAAATTTAAAGACCCAAGGAAATAAACTCCTCCCTTGAGTCCTTGAAACCCTTACGAATCGTGGGTTATACTGATGATAATTAAATGCCAGGAGGCGGACTTGAACCGCCGACACGAGGATTTTCAGACCTCTGTTATTATAGCTAGAAGCTAACTATACAGTCAACTTCACACACTTTTTAACAAGTTAGCCTAATATTGAGCCTAAAAAGAGAAGCTTTTAAGATGATTTTACTTATAAAAATATGTTAACTTCTGTGTGTTTCTTCTTATGTGAGAGCTATTTTGAAGTAGTAGCGCATGGGTTTAACATGGTTCTTGACTTAACAGATATTTACGGAAGTAGCGCAGAATTTAGTGCAGCAGATCCGACCGATCCTTTGATTATAATTCACTTAAAAGATTTTCAGAACTCAGACAATAACGGTGATATAACAGACGGAACCGGGTTTGATGATGTTTCTACTATTACATCAGAAAACATCAATTCAAAAGCAGCTCAATCCTTTGCCGGTCAACTTAAATTAATACGACAAAATCAACCAAGTTCAAACACAGACGAGACAAATGGAATTTATATTACAAACGATCCTAACGCCAGTAAGAACTTTGTCTTAAGAAATGGAGTTAGGCAGATTTCTTATCCTTTTAACGTTGCTGTTTATGCGCCCGATCCCACTTCCTTTATAGATATTGACAACGTTCTGTAGTAATGACTTTAGATTTAACCTATGATGCTTTGTTTACTTCATTTGCGATAGAAAACGATAAGATCATACTTGCAAAAGCTGATTTGCTAAGAATGGTTTTAGGAATTCCGTTAACCGTTACCGATTGGTTGATTGTAATTCATGAATGCTTAAGACGGACTTTTTTGTCCTACTTAATTGTCGATGAAAACGACATTTTGTTAAAAGACAACCAATATTTTGTTGTTAGTGATTATTCACAAGTTTATGCTCACATAGATTGTATCACATTAGGAAAAAGAGCAACTTTTGACTCTATTGTTTTGGGTTATCAATGGAAATTTACGACAATATTTGAGTCAACTACAAATAAAAGTTTATCATTAGTAGAAATTAACGACAATAATGTTTTGATCAACTTAGATGCTTTAAATTTTCCTAGCAATCCTGTTGATTTTTGTCAAGCTTTTGTCAACTATTTAGCTGTAAACGAAGCTGAAAACATTAAAGTCGACACCAATTATTTGGTTGAGTTCTTTTTTTCTAATAATTTACCATTATTAAGATTAGAGGATATTATTGATGGCTGATCGATTTCTGTCTAATATTTCGCAAATTCAAGACTTAGAAGACAACGATAGTTTTCTTATTGCTAAAGGAGATCAACTTTTAAGGTTTTCTTGGTTAGATTTTTTAAATTATTTGTCAAATATTGAATTTAATCAGAGAAGTTCTTTCTTGGGGAAAAAAAATTTAACAATTCAATCTGAGTCTGTTTCGTTGATTTTGACCGATCCCAACAATCTTGACGGAATCATAAACTGGCTGGGAACAAATAAAAATACCATTGCTTATAGTAATCCTTTAAATACAGAAATCGTCATTGCTGGTTACCCTACTTGGGGCGAGTTACAAAATCTTTTTGATAAAAATTTAAGCTCTTTTGCTTATGCTTTTTCAGGAAGTTTTCCCGATTTTATTCTTGATCTTAATAATTATGAAATCAAGTTATCTCAAATAGCTTTATATGCTTCTAATAGGACAAACTATAGGTTAATCATCAGTGGAAGTAATGACCGAAACAACTGGGAAAATCCTATAGAGTTTACAACGCCTCACTCATTTCATGGGTGGTTAATTTTAGATTTAAATTACGATTCTTTTTTTAAGCATATAAAAATAGAATATCAAAGAAATGGAGGTGGGAACAGTTGGACTGCTTGGCAATATGAAATGTGGGGAGATATTCGGTTAAATCAAAATATACAAGAGGGTAGTTTAATTTACAATTTGCAACTATCAGATTTTAATTATCTTTTAGAACCCAATGTTTCTATAGGACAAATAAGTTTTTTGCCTTTATCTACGGTTGGTTTAAATATAGGAGATAGATTTTATATTCATAATCCGCACTCTTTTGAACTACAAGGACTTCCTGCTCCTGGAGACATATTACAATCAAGCAATGGATTAGATTACATTTCACAAGGACAAACAGCAGAAATTGTCAAGGTTTCAGATACTACTTGGTTTGCTTACTAAGAAAAAATATGTTTACAGAAATAGAAGAAACGACTAAAGCCTTATGTTTAGGAAAACGAGAAATTACTTTTAAGATAGAAATTCCTCACCCTAAAAGCTATAGAATTTTAGCTGATAATCAAGTCCAAGTAATAGCAGGGGATCGTTACGAATTATCTTTAAGTAGTCCTTTGGGAGGTCAATGTTCGGGCAAAGCATACAGATTAAAAGGAACTGTTAAGGGTAGATATGTTTATCTTAGTGCTTTGAGTAGATATAAAGAATATAATAATACAGGTTTTGAGGGAGAAGGCTTTCAGCTTTCAGGAGGGACGCTCGGATTTGGGCCGATAACTAATTTTTCTTATACAATTGATGACTTTTTTAGAGTTGTTGTAAACTGGAAAGACGGCGCAAATAGAAGTCAACCACCTAATCAAAAACCAGGATCGGTACAATCATTTATAGATTTTGATTTCCCTTTTCCAAATGACGAGGGAATTCTAAATAGCAGATTATATGAAACAACAAACAATGAAGATTTAGCATCAGTTCATAATTATTATTCTGATTCTTTTAATTTTTCTCATTGGGAACGAACGGACGGAACCTCATTAGAAGACGATATTAATGAATGTGGAAGTATTGAACAATGGAACTTGCAAATATATGATTGTGACAACAATTTAGTCTTTAATCAAGTTTACAACAAAAAACCTTTTATAATAGAAGAAGGAGAAAAATATCAAGATCCTATATTTTTAACAATTCCTTTGTGGTTTATAACCTACGGAGCCATGAGAAAGCAAGAAATAGTAGAAGATGGAATTACTAAAAAATGTGCTGTTATTTGGAGTTCTCAGCCGTTTTCTCCTAACTCTGTTGTAAACTTAAAAGTTCCTTTGCTAGAACCTCCGATTTTTGGTTTTCAATTTACTCCTAAAAATTGGACTTTAATAGATAAATTTTGTTCTCCATCTTGTTCTAATGAATTTCCCAAAATATCTTATTCTTGTGATTGTAAAAGTCAATGTCCTCCTAATACCGTTTGCTCAATACAAAAAGGTGATCAAATATTATGTTTAGACAAAAACGGGTGTGTACTTGAATCTATAAACGCAGGTTGTATCGAACCTGATTACATTTGTTAATCAATACTCATTAAAGACAATGGACAATTGCAATTTATTCGTCACTAGAGAAGAGTTTGATCAGTATGCCAATAATTTTAATACTCTAATAGAAAAAATTGATGATCTGTCTAGTCGAATCGAAACCATAGAAAATAGACTAGAAAACCACATAAATGAATTGATTTGTGGTGACAATGCCCACGGAGGCTTAGAAAAAGTCAACGTAGTTGTAGAGTTAAAAAATGATCAGCTGACTGTTTACGTTAGTATTTGCGATCAGGTTTTTGAAGATTCAGTATCTTTAGAGGAATTGTTTATGGGAATTGACGTAAAGATTGATAATCTAGAAATTAATCAGCAAACCATAATAGACTTGACAAATAATTTGCTAACAAAAATAGAGCAAATTTCGATAAACCAGTCAACCATTAATAATATAGAAAATAAAATAACTAATCTTGAGACTTATCTTATTAATCAAATAACTGTTACTCTTAATAGTATTTATCAAGATTTAAGTCAAACTTACAACTACATCATCAGCGTAGATCAAAATGTTTTAACTTTATTTCAAATTAACGACAATACAGAGGTAAATCAAAATAACATATCAATATTAGAAAATCTTGAGCAAATAAATCTTAATCAAAAATCTATTGAGCTGTCAATAAATGATTTAGAGGTTGACTTTAGACAGATAAATAACATAAATCGCTCTATTAACACTATTTTGAATAATCAATCATTTCATATTACTTTAACCAGAAATAGTCGTGATTTAATTATTAACAATTTAGATGTTTTGTACAATAATATTATTATTCAGTATCAACAATTAATAAGTATTTTAAACAATATTCAGTTTTTTGATCAAAATTTAATTGTTAATAAAATTGATAATTTACTTAATGTTGTAACTTTTCAGTATCAACAACTAATATCTTTAATTAATAATATAAAAAGTTACGATGATTCTATTTTAGTTAGTTTAACTCAAACCATAGTAAACACTCAGCAACAAATTTTACTTATTGTTTCTAATTTAGAAAATTATGACGACACAAATATTTTAAATATTATTAGTCAAGTAACGTTAACGCTTGATGTTGTAATTAACTCTATCAATGGAATAAGTCAGGATATATCTAAGTTAAATGAGATCGAGGATAGTTACAAATTATGGGATTGTGAATTAGAGGAAGAAATTAATCAACCTATTGATAGTTTGGCTAGTGGATTATATTATTTAAATTCTCAATTGTATGATATTCAAAATAAAGTTTGTGAACTGGAAATTGATTGCGGTCAATTGTTACCTACTGATTTAGCTATTTGGGTAAATTATGGCTATTATATTTTATTTTATTGGAAATGGGAAAACAAAGAAGTTAAAACAGGATTGAATTTTACTCAGTTGCCTGAGCCTATTGATGCTTTAATTAATCCTATTGATATAAACACAGTTTGGGATCAATATTTTCAAGGAATTTATAGAATTATCGGTGAACAATTTTCTTTTTTACACATAGACAACGTAAAAACTCCTATTTACAGAGGATGGTTTTTGAACAACAGTGAAGCAATTAGATTTTATAATAGTATTATACCTTTAACAAGATTGTCAATCAAACAAGAAAATAATCCGGCTTTTCCTACTTACAGCAATAAACAAACTAATATTAAAAACACAGGAGAAAGAGTATTATTAAGAAAAGTTTGTATTATCGAGAAACTAAGAAACTCTGATGATATTAATCATATAATTACTTATGGCCCACCAAAATAGATATGTTAAAGCCCTTCCAAATTCTCCATATGCTTATGGTGCTAAAGCTAACAATGCTATTACCTCAGCTTATTATGAATCAGCAAGAAGTTATATGAATCGTAGATTTATAGGTAGAAGTACCTTAAGGCTTTTTGTAAGAAAAGGATGGTTAGCTATTTTTAGAGTTAAAGGCCGGTTGTGGGTCCATGAGGTTTGTTCAGAAGAAATAGAAGATTATTTATATTAGTCTAACAGGGCGCACTATATAGTCCGCTCTTTTTAGCTTTTATTAAAACCTTTAAACCATAATAGACTAAATACAGTGGTAACAACATAAAAAACGAGACAAACATGGCTATTTCATATTTAGCTGCTGGTGCAAATACGACTGCTGATTCTTTAGTTATTCCCGTAGCTGATTTTCTAGGTTTTAACACCTTTGATAAATTTGATGGACAATCAGAAAATTTAGCTTTCTCTAGATTTTTACAAGGATTTTTAGAAAAAACTTCACAAACTTTAACAGATAACAGCATTTTTACATTAGGATTAAATCTAACTAAAGATTTAGATGATCTAGCGACTACAAGTCAAGACGTAATCTTATCAGTATGGAATATCACTTATCAAAGATTTATTAGATTTTCTCAAGCGGTAACACCTCTCCCAGTTCCCACGGGTGGAACCAGTGCAGGCGTGGGTGATTTTGCTTTAGCAGAAATTTTTCCAGGTGTTGAAAAAGTAGCTAATGGATCGCCTGTTACGGCTGATTCTGTTGCTATTTCTATAGCTGATTTAACTCCTTACGGAAGCTCGTCTTTTGCTGATCTAAATACTGACGTAGGACAAGATAATCGAAGCCTCTGGATGTCGATCATTGCTTGGGCTATTGATACAGCTTCTTTACGTAGTGCAACAGTTCAAAGCGCAATTACTTCAAAATCAATCAACTCTCCTACAATTCCTACTTTGGCGGCTGCTTTAACTCAAGAAACTAATCCTACATCTGGAATTAATAATGATGACCTTTTTGCAAAAGGGTTTGTAAGCAATCAACAATTTAATATTTCTATTCAACTAAAATTAATGTCAAACGATAACACCTTTGACATGAATTTTGTCTAATAAATATTGAATAACAAAAAAATAGTTTTAGAGGTTAATTATGGCGGTTCAAGGTGTACCTTATCGTTTACAAGACAGTAGTTTATACAACACTGATTTTGGGGCTACTGCAAACTTTAATTTAAGTTTACGTCCCCCTAGTGACTTAACTGATGAGAATATTGACTCAATTTTAGAGTGTATTGGGGCAGAACGCAGAGAACCCGGTGGGGTGATTTGCTCTGAACGAGGATCGATTACTTATCGAAGATTAATTTTTTATAGAAGCAATGGATCGTCAATGACGGTAGTTGCTCCTAATCGAGAGGCTATTATTACTCAAGCTCAATGTATCTGGGATATTTTGTCGGCCACAGATTTTCAACCCATTTGTATCAAGTTAGAAGGAGAAAAACACAGAAACGTTATTGATGATTTACTTGAAGGAGATAGAGAAGGAGGGGGAACAGCAAATCCAATAAGGCCCCCAGAGGGTGCTGGCCGAAATAGATTTTTCTTTTCTGGTAGCATGAGGGCTTATAAATCTGACGCTGTGTTTGGGGCCCAATTAAGTTTGTCTTTTAAAATGGACACTGACGCTGATCAAACGCCTTATTCTAGCTTATCAACTCAAATTAACGGATGTTTGAAAGAGCTTATTGATGCTTCGATTTGTGGTGGTGCAGCTAATGCTAGAGATGCCCGAAAATATGTGGTAACTTTGCTAACTCAATCAGAAGATGCTGGAAATAATGATTCTCCAGAAGTCCAAAGTATTACTATTCCTGTAGCGGAAAACTCCTCAGCAGAAATAACAAATTGTGGTAGAGCTTTGGCTAGTAGATTGTTTGTTCAATGTCTCGAATATGAAGGAGAAAGTAACGCTAGACTTCACAGATTATTGACTTAAAGTGATTTATTTGCTTGCTTACACATCAGATTTGCGTAGAAATTACCCAATCAAATCTTATGTCAATTTAATAAATAGAGAAGATCAACAAAGAAGATTGACCACAGAAACAGAGGATAATCAATATTTGCCACCTATTCTGTTAACAAATAGCAAAAAAGTCACATCTTCTTTTAATCTTCCTAATTGCTATCAACTGGCAAACCTTAGAACAACTAGATTGTGGATCACGGGCAATTCTTATGTTCAAGTCGACATACCGTTTATTCCTAATTCTGGTAATTTTAATCTATTTTTTGAGCAAACTAGACAAAATAATTTGATTCAATTAATAGAGTACACAGGAGAAAGGATTCAAGCATATCATCTTAGAAATCTATAAAAATGTCTCGCACTAAAACTAACTGGATAAGGTATAAAGACGTTATTATCAAATATGATCATGATTTTCAAAGCAAACAACGACTACTTAGAACGAGACTAATTATAGAAGATGGAAAAAACAATGTAGTGACTCCCTATCCTCCTTTGTTTAATGACAGAGTACAGCAAGATGTAAGACCTCGAAGTATAGCTAAACGTCCCAACAACTTTGTGCCTAGAAACATTAGTTTCTGCTTCATTTCCAACAATTTAGAGGTTACTAGAAACTTAATTAACCCTTACAGTGCAAGTGATTTTAATCACAATTTGATCATCAAAGAAGTTCGGGATAACTTTGATTTTGCTACTTTTGGGATTCAAGGTGAAAGTTATGATTCTACCGTCGAAGGAATTTTACTATGACATTACAAGTTATTTTTGATGGAACATTAAGTCCAGAAACAGAAAATATAACTAATGACATTCTTTCGCCAAAGTTTCTGTTAATTCATGTCATTGATCCCGTTTTAGATGACAGTCAAGGCGAGGGATTAGTAATAGGTCTGTCAGTTAATATTCGTGTTCCTGTCATTGGAACTGAGTTGATAAAATATGTTCCACACACCATTTTTGATTCAATCAGTTTTCAGGACGCTGACACGGCCAATATTATTTATTTGCCCAATGAAGTAACATCTTCTCCTTATTTTCTGTATTGCGGGTTAAATCCTTCAAGAAACTGTACTCTACGCATTTATGCAGAGGTTTCGGAGTGTGGAAATTGTGAGATTGTTGATCGCTTAGAAGAAATTAGAGAGACTCAATTGTTGAACAGTGTTCAACAGACAACCATTGCTTTAAATCAAAGCGCACAAAACACAGCGTTGTTAGCTCAAAGCGTTGTTTTAGGTATTGTGGGCGCACCTCTAACCGCCGGAGCTACTTTAGCTCTCCCTGAAATTGTTGGATCTACTTTAGCTCCTACAACAGCATTATTGGGGGGTAGCTTACCATTGCCTAGAATCCCAGGATTGCCAGATATTCCTTTATTACCAGGATAATCATGAAAAAAAGCTTATTACCAATTGCTAACGGTCAATCTTTAGCAATGTTGGCTAAAAACGATAATTTGTCAGAAGTTTTCAATAGCCAAGGAATTAAGACCACCTACGAATATTTACAAACTAATATCCAATCAGGTCAATCTTTTTTCTTGAAATCTAATGACGATTTATTACTAAAAACTATTTTTGTCTATTTAACAGGAACCGAACCAGACAAAAAAATAAATTTAGCAATAAAAGAAAATGGTGGAAACTTGATAGAAACCGATTTATCAGTTATCCAATCTACGGACTTAACTAATGTCTTTACCTGGGAGTTTCCAGAAGGAATTATTGTGAATCAAGACAGATATTTAGTGATAACTCCTAATTTTCCAATACAGACCATCATTCTAACTGGAGAAGACTGTAATCGAATGTCAAAAACATTATCGTTGAGTAATTAATCATGTTTTTTTGCTACTGAACAAAAAGGCGTTTTTAAGAATAAACAAGGTTTTACCGTTACATTTGTTCCTTTTATTAAACGCCTAAAACTAACAGGGTATTATGTTATTCTTCATTGGAATAAACAGGCGAAAAAATGGGGATTTTATGACGGCAACAACAACAAATATTATTTAGTTGACGCTGATCAAGTTTCTCCTATCACTGCTAAACACAAGCTAATAGATGTTTTTAATGATACTTTACCTTCTTGTGTTCTTTTGTATGAAAACTGTCAAGTTTTCATAAAACAATCAACATTAACCTTACAACAAGTGTAAATAAATGAAAGTAACAGCAAAACAAAGTACAGTCATTAAACTAAAGCCACAACAGTCTAGTGAATTACCCCCCTCTCAAAAAATAGTAGTCAACAAAGGAGAGTCTCTAGAGATTGACGAATATTTACCAGCAGAAAAAGGGCATTTAAAAGCCAGCTTAGATTTTTACTTTTGGCCTGATCATTGGGAGTCAGATAACAATAAAGGAAACTTAAATACAGATCCTAATACTATTATTTTAGACGTTCCTTACTTAAATCAACGGGACAATAAATATGAGCCAAATTCCACTTGTAACGTTACTTGTGTAGCCATGGTTCTTAAGTATTTTGACAAAGATCCATCAATTACGAATGGATTGCAATTAGAAGATTATCTATACGAAAGACTAAAAAATGACGGAAAGCAAAAAACGTGGCACGCTCATCTTAGTGAATTAACAAATGATTTTGGAGTCACTAATAATTTTACGACTACGGCAA
>NZ_PRLH01000090.1 GCF_003013815.1 Cyanothece sp. BG0011
CTCAGCTTCAAACAAGCTCTCAGTCTTGAACAGGCTGAACGAGTTGATTATCAACCTATCGTTGATGCTAATCGTTTTTTTCTGTTCATTGAATCAGCCCGTATAAAAACAGCCTATGATTATGATCCTCATTTTGCGGTCAGTTTAAGTGGGGTTCGTCCTCTTCCTCACCAGTTAGAGGCGGTATATCAGCGCATTCTCCCCCAAGCTCGTTTACGTTTTTTACTGGCCGATGATCCAGGGGCAGGAAAAACGATTATGGGGGGACTATTACTTAAAGAGCTAAAATTACGTCATGCAGTAGATCGTATCTTGATCTTAACCCCTGCTCCTCTAACGGTTCAATGGCAAGATGAATTACGCAGTAAATTTTCAGAAACGTTTGAGGTTATTAATTCAAATTTAGTTAAAAATCAATTAGCCGGAAATCCTTGGGAACGGTTTCGTCAGTGTATTGCGTCCATTGATTTTGCTAAACGAGATGAAGTAATGCCATCTATTCTACAAGTGGAATGGGATTTAGTTATTATCGATGAGGCCCATAAATGTTCTGCGAGAACTCAAGGGGATGAATTACGACGTACCGGACGTTATAAATTAGCCGAAGAACTATCTCAAATTACCGAACGGATTCTCTTATTAACAGCAACGCCCCATCAAGGAAATAAAGACCAATTTCATAACTTTTTACGCTTACTAGATCCTGACCAGTTTATTTCTAGTAGCATTAATCCTCAAATTCTTCAATTAGAAGATAGTCCTTGGTTTCTCAGACGAATTAAAGAAGAATTAAAAGATTTTGATGGTAATCGTTTATTTAAAGAACGTTATCCTATTACCATTCCTTTTGAATTATCTCGCTCTGAAAAAATACTGTATGATGAAGTCACTAACTATATTAACCGTTATTTAGGTAAAACTCAAGGACGTAAAAAAGGTTCGGTTGCTTTAGCTAGAACCGTATTACAACGTCGTTTAGCTAGTAGTCTTAATGCCATTTATTCCTCTCTCAAAAAACGGGAAAAACGGTTTGCTGATTTATTAGAAGAATTAGAAACATTATCTCCCACTGAACAACACGCCCGTTTAATGGAATTAGGACGAGTAGTAGACCCAGAGATGGAAGATGAGGATTATGATGGGGAAGAATTAGATGAAATAGCCATTGATTCAACGGTAGCCGAACAATTAGACCAACTTCAAGATGAATTAGTGGCTCTGCGTCATTTGGTTAATTTAGCTAAGAAAACTATCGAAATTGGTCAGGAAACTAAATTAAATGCTCTAAAAGATTGTTTAGAAAGGAGTGAATTACAAGAGTTAAAAGATGGACGGGGTAAACTGCTTATTTTTACTGAACATCGTGATACCTTAAATTACCTCAAAGACAATTTAATTCAATGGGGTTTTACAATATGTGAAATTCATGGAGGTATGAGTCCTGTTAGTAGAAAAGACGCACAAAAAGACTTTCAATTTAACAAACAAATTTGTTTAGCAACCGAAGCAGCAGGGGAAGGAATTAACTTACAATTTTGTCATTTAATGGTCAATTATGACATTCCTTGGTCTCCCCATAGACTTGAACAAAGAATGGGGAGAATACACCGTATTGGACAACCATTAGATGTTTATATTTTCAACTTTGTGGCGACGAATACGGTAGAAGGAAATGTTCTTAATAAACTATTGACAAAACTGGATGAAATTCGTAATGCGATGGGGGATAAAGTATTTGATGTCATTGGTCAATTACTACAACTGAATGATATTCATTTTGAGGATTTAATTAAGGAGGCTTCTTATAGTAAAGCAGAAGAAGATAAAGCTGTCGAAACTATCAATGGTCTTGACCCTAAATTACTCGAGGAATTAGAACAGGCAACGGGTATTGCTTTAGCGACTTCTCATGTGGATTTATCTCAAGTTCGTCGCACTCAAAAAGAAGATTATTTATCAGAAGAACGACGATTAATGCCTCGTTATGTAGAAGAATTTTTCCGTCGTGCTTGTGATTACTTAGGGGTCAATTTAGAAACTAGGGCTGATGGATTATGGCGTATTCCTTATCTTAAAGAGGAATTTCGTGCGCCATCTCTTGATGCTGTTAGGCGCTTAGGTGTACCGGATAGTCGCTATGGTAAGTTTACTTTTTATAAGGAAAAATTGGGAGAAGTTTCCCATCAAGATGCTGAATTTGTAACCCCTGGTCATTGTTTATTTGGGACAATTTCTGAACGGTTAGACCGACAACTAGCACAAATGGTGGGCTATCAGTCAGCTTTATTTCTAGATGCTGATGCTTTTATCCCCTATTCTATCCACTTTTTCGAGGTACAAATTGCTGGACAAGACATTAAAGGGAAAGGAACAGTAATTCGTGCCATGATGGTTGCTGTGGCTGAAAAAACTAAGGGGGATTATCAATTAATTTCAACAGACTGTTTACATGATTTAACTCCCTTGAGTCCTGAAACCGCTTCTTCAACTTTAAATCCGCCTAGTTCTGATGAACAACAAGCTTTAGAAAAGTGGTTAAAAGGGAAGGTTCAGTTTCCTTTAATGCAAGAAGAAAGTGGCAAACGAAAACGAGAATTACACATTCGTCAAGATTATCTCACAAAGGCCATGGAGGCTACTATTTCTGAGGCGAAAAAAGCCTATATTATGTTATCAGGGAAAGTGGCTAAGGGTGATGATACTTACCGTGTTGCTAGAGATAACGCTCAAAATAA
>NZ_PRLH01000089.1 GCF_003013815.1 Cyanothece sp. BG0011
CTAATTAGTGAACGAATCAAAGATAATGAATTAATTGTACAGGATATTATTAAAAATGGTCATGAAATTGGCAACCACATGGTTAAAGATGAGAAAAGTATTTTGTTAACAAGAGAAGACTTTGAAGAAGAATTCTTAACAGCAGATAAAACATTGAATCAATTTTTATTGAATAATTCATCAAAGGTTAGGTGGTTTCGTCCAGGTGGAGGTTGGTATAATTCCAAAATATTAGATATCGTCAAAAAATATAATTATCAGACGGTTTTAGGTTCAATTTTTCCCTATGATACTCATATCCCATCTTCTGATTTTGCTAGTTATCAGATTTTAGCAAATTTACGGCCTGGTGCTATTATTGTGTTACATGATAGTGCTAAAGATGGTCACTCAGGAGAGTGGGGAGAAAGAACGAATAAAACCTTAAAAAAGATTCTTCCTGAGATTAAAAAAAGGGGTTATCGTATCGTTACGTTATCTGAAATGTTTTCTACTAATTAATATGAATAATGTTATTTTTCGTGCTGCTACTCCCGATGATTCCTTAGAAATTGCCCAGTTAACCATTATTGCAGGGGGAGGAATTTTTGAGTTTTTATTAGAAGATTTACTTAAAAATAATACCTTAGAAAATGTTTTAGCTTCAGAGATACAACAAGAAACAGGAACTTTATCTTATGTTAATACACAAGTAGCAGAATTAAACAATAAAATTATTGGTATTATTAAAAGTACCGACCCAAAAGAGCAAGTTGTTACTCCAGAAATGAAAGAGTTTTTATCAAAAAAAAAATTGAATTGGGTTAAACGATTTATTTTCTAGTATGATCAAAGAAGGTTTTTATATTAATACTTTAGCGGTTCATAAGGATTATAGAAAACAAGGGATAGGAACTCAACTAATAAATGAGGTTAAAAACCAAGCAAAAAAACAAAACATTTCTCTACTGACTTTAAACGTTTGGTCTGATAATATGACTGCTATTGAATTTTATAAACGTCAAGGTTTTTCAAGAATTTAAACAAGTTAAGATTGATTTTCATCCTCTGATGCCTCATTATGGTGGAATGAAATTAATGCAATGTATATTAACTGAATAATTCAACAGACTTAGATTTTTGTAAAGAAAATTAGATGTTGTTGGGGTAATATTTCTTCAGTTTTTTCCCAGGTTAATCCTACAAAATCCATTTCGTTTTTGACTTGTTTTTCAGTCATTTTATGTAAGGTTTTAATAGGAATTAAAGGGTTTTCACGACGATATTCTGCTAAAATAACTTTTCCCCCAGGGGGTAAAGATGTAACAATATTGTCCATCATTTCTCTAGGATATTCAAATTCGTGATAAGCATCTACCATCAAGACAATATCAACCATATTCTTAGGTAAATTAGGATTTTTTATAGTCCCTAAAATTGTTTCTATATTGTTAACTTCATTTTCTTTTTTGAAAAAATCAATAATATCTAACATTTCTGGTTGAATATCAACGGCGAAAACCTTACCATCCGGAACTAAGGAAGCAAGACGAAAGGAAAAATAGCCACTTCCTGCACCAATATCCGCAATAGTATCTGTGGGTTTTATGTTTAATACTTCAAGAAGTTTTTGGGGGTTTTCTTGTTGTTCTCTACTCGGTCTTTCTAACCATAAAAATTCTTGATGTCCCATTACTTTAGCAATTTCTCGGCCTAAATAAAATTTTCCAATTCCATCTCGACTATGTAAAGCATGATAGTCATAATAAGGACTGCTATTCTTTTCAGAGATAATAGAAGCATCGTAAGTCAAAAATTGACTACCTAAGAGAAGAAAAGCCACTAACAAGGTTAAACTAAAGAGCAAGATTTTTAAAGGCTTCATAAAGTTTTTAGTATTGCTTAAAAAATAATTAGTTATAATTAGATTATAGCTTAACATGAAACTAACAGAAATTTTCGTGATCAATGTTTGAAAGATTTTGAATTAAAGAGGACTTAAAATAATGAATAAACTATTTTGGGGTGTTTCGATTGGTTTAATGAGTGTTTCGGCTGGTTTATCTCCTATCATTGCCCAAGAAAATCAATCATCGATTAGTTATTTTAGTCGTTCTCCTCGTCTTGTTGATGTGATGACAACTTATCGAGGTGCGAGGGTTGGTAGTCCCAGATATTACTATACTATTGAGTTACCCAATGAAAGTGGAGAAGCTTTAAAAACAATCACCATTAATAAGCGTCAAGGATTTGAAGAAATTGACTATTATCCTAAAGACACCATTGCCTTTCAAGGAACACCAAATCATCGAGATAACCCTTTAACTATTGAAGAAACGACTTGGGATAAAACCACAGAAACCATGACCA
>NZ_PRLH01000224.1 GCF_003013815.1 Cyanothece sp. BG0011
CAATTTGGGTTGATTGTTTCAAGAGTCTTGGCTTTTATGAAGCTATTAAGTTACCTTATGAGTATAATTTAAAAGAAAAAGCTTTAATTGTTAGTTACGGAGCTAATGATGAAGCTAAAGTTTTAGGGTGGGAACCTGCCTATAGTATCTGGATTGATTTTTAGTTTGTAAAAGGAGAAATTGTCTTATGAAATTACTTAAAGTATCTATTCCTAACTTCCGTAATCTTAAAAATGTGGAGTTAACTTTTGAACCAAGTTTGAACCCTGCTATTTTTCCAATTGGTAGTGATAATGGGGAAAAAAACTTTTTTTCTAGAATTGATTTTTACTCTATTAATTAATAATCAGACAACTCTTTTTAGAGGTATTAATAAAGATTTTCATGTGGCAACTATTGAATTTAGTAATGGTGATGTTGTTGATTATCATTTTAAGGATCATCAAGTTGTTGCTAGTAAAGACGTTTCTTTAAAGTGCTACTTATTTTTACCTTTAAGTATTAATTACGTTTCTCCCTTAATCAATGTGCCATTTGAAACAAAAATGGAGAAATCCGTAATTATTATGAACTCATAAAAAATAGAACAAGAAGAAATGACTTGTCTGTTACAACTATTAATTATCAAGAGCAAAAAATAAAAGCATTACAAGAATTTTTTAAAAAGAAAAAAATCAATAATGCTATTATTCTTATGGACGGAATTGAAAATAATTTGCATCCTGACTGGCAATATAATATAGTCCATGAATTAGCATCCTGGGGTGATAATCAATATTTATTAGCAACTCATTCTTTTTATCTATGTGAAGCTTTAACCCCTGGTCACGTTAAAATTATCAAGTAGTTGAGAAGCGATCACTTATAGCCATCCACAAGAAAA
>NZ_PRLH01000209.1 GCF_003013815.1 Cyanothece sp. BG0011
TTATAGCCTAATCGGGCAATGGCTGATCCCAAATTAGCGGTAATAGTGGTTTTGCCTACGCCCCCTTTTCCAGAGGTAATTACAATAACACGACTCATAATGTAAAGCTCAATTATCCAGTGGTCTTAAGTTCATTATTATGCAGGATTGGGGGTATTTTTTTGCGTCCATCCCTTTTCCTTGGCCGTAAAGGTGTGGGTTTTATTAAAATTGAGAGCAGACTTTAGCCTGATTCCTTCGGTGGTTAAATAGGCCACTTCGGGTTCAAATACCTCTGGACTGTCCCCAGGGGGTCGCGCTACGGCTTCTCCAATACGTAACTGGGTTGGCTGCATTCGTAACGCCATAATACAACATTGTGGGTTCCCTTTTGCCCCTGCGTGGGCAATTCCTCGTAAATGGCCCCATATAATAATATCTCCATCGGCGATTATTTCTCCCCCTGGATTGACATCTCCTTGAATAATAATGGTTCCTGGATGACGAATAGCAACCCCAGAACGAACGGTGGTTTTTAGATACAAAGGTTCGTTAAGATTGGTTTGAGTAGACATCTCGGTGGGAAAGAGTTCCCGTTTGGGGGTTTCTTGTTCCACTGAATAACCGGCTGTGGCTGCGGTAATAGCGGTTTGACGGCGAGTGGTGAAGACACGGGTTAATTTTAATTCTGCTGCTTCTAAGGCTTCCCCAATATTATGAAATTGCCGACTATCGAGTAAGCGGTTTTCCACTAATAAATGTACGGGAGTTCCAGGTGTCCAAGTTCCCTTATGATGGGTTAAGCAATATTTTAAATCCTGTAAGAGTTCTATCCAGTCTTTGTTCCCTTCTTTGGGTTCGGTGTCTGGCAAAATCAATAATAGTTTTTTCCCTGCCCTTTTGAGGTGAACTTGAGAGTAGGGTTTAGAGGTATTGGCATTGCCATTGGGCAAAGATGTGGTTGACTCAGGATTCATAGACTAAAATCTCTAGACAATCTAGATGTTAAGCTTAACATCTAGAGAAGCAAACGGGTGAAATGGAAACCCGTCACTAGGTTTTCCTAATTAGATACAATTTCTTAGGGTTAATTGTTACTGGATTATTTCCCCATTTTCTCCTAAACACGGGTATTTTTTAGCCTTTTCTTGGTAAATTTTGGCTAGGTTCGGATGACTCCATTCAAACAGAATGTTATGATATCTTTCCCCGTCTAATCGACTGGTGTCATACATCTTTTTTTGTAATCTTTGACGTTGGGCTTCAAAGAGAATAACTGCAGCAGCCACAGAAACATTTAAAGATTGTACCATTCCTAACATGGGAATAATAATATGGCCATCCACTAAACTCGCGGCTTCTTCGCTAACGCCCCATTTTTCTGCCCCTAATAAAATGGCTGTGGGTTGAGTATAATCAATGTCACGATAATCTACAGATTCGTCAGTAAAATGGGCTGCATAGATGTTAAAATTCTGACTTTTTAGATGATTGATGGCTGTTTTAGTATCAGGATGGGTATGAAGAAATATCCATTTGTCGCTACCTTGAGACACTTGAGAAAAGGTAGGAAATTCATCGGTTGTATTAATACTATGAACGTCTAATATTCCCACAGCATCACAAGTGCGAATAATAGCTGATAAGTTATGAGGTTTATGGACATCCTCGGTTAAAACTGTTAAGTCCGGTTGTCTTTTTTCAAGAACTTCTTTAATTCGGTGATAGCGTCTTGGAAGCAAATTCATTAAGTAAAAAGGTGATTCCCATTGGTTCTATTTTATCATATTAGTTTGAGGCTAGATTATGACCAAGCTAAAAATATGAATCTGAAGTCAATTTAATTAAGTTAGGAAACTATTAATGATAAAATAGATAAAAACTAGATGATAAAAATATGAAAAATTTTGATTGGATTGTTGTTGGGGCTGGCATTACGGGATCAATGCTAAGTTACGAATTGGCTAAACAAGGACTCAGGGTTTTACTATTAGAAAAAGATCCTTATTATGCTAATGCAACTCGTTACAGTTATGGGGGGATTGCTTATTGGTCAGGTGTAGATGATTTTTCGATTCAATTATGTCAAGAAAGTCGAGACATTTATCCCCAACTATCAGAAGAGTTGGGAGAAGATACGGAATTTCGAGAATTGGATTTAATGTTAACCATTCCCGAAGAAAAAGAGCCAAACCTGATCGCTAAAAATTATCAAAAATTCTTTGTTAAACCTCAATTATTAACCCCTCAAGAATCCAGTGAAATTGAGCCTTTATTGAACCCCAATGCTATCTCAGGCTGTCTTAAGTTACCCCATGGACACATTCACCCACAAAAAACAAATAATGCTTATCAACAGGCTTTTTTAAGATTAGGTGGGACGATAAACTATGAAGAAGTGACTCAAATCTTATCTGAAAAGGAAACCCTAACGGGGGTAGAAACAAGTAAAGAAAAATATAATAGTAAAAATGTGGTAATTTGTGCAGGGGGGTTAAGTCGTTCTCTCTTAAAAACCCTAGGAATAACCCTGAATATTTATTTTACTCATTCTCAGTTACTCTTAACGCCAACTGTAGATATTAAGTTAAAAACTTTAGTCATGCCAGCAATTTTAAACCGTCTTGATATTGAAGAAAAATCAGGAGATTCTGAGCTAAAATCTTTATGGAATAGTCCCGATGATCAAATTATTTCTGATGTCATGGAACCCGGCGCGATTCAATTTTTAGAGGGTGATTTTTGTTTAGGTCAAATTAGTCAAATTAGAACCAATCCTCAAGCTAAAATTGATAGTAATGTAGCAGAAAAAATCATTCGCAAAGGAGTTGGAAAAATCTTGCCTGAGTTACAAGATTTACCTGGAAAATTACATCATTGTTTAGTTGCCTTTTGTCCTGATTCTAACTTTTTGGTAGGAAAAATTGATACAATAGCAGGACTTTATTTATTCTCAGGATTTACTAGCACTTTTATGTTTGCGCCTCCCTTAGCCAAACGTTTCGCTAGTTGGGTAATGGAAGATGATGAAAAAATGCCATCTTTGTTATAATAATAATTGATTAATTTTTAGAACAATTATTGTGAGACTTATGGTAAAAATAGCTGCAATTAATGGAAGTTTGCGAGAGGATTCTTATAGTGCGAAAGCCATTCAAATAGCCATCGCCCGAATTGAAGCTTTAGGGGCAGAAGTAACCTTTCTTGATTTACGGAACATGACCCTACCTTTTTGTGACGGAGGCAGAGAATATGACCAATATCCTGATGTGGAAAAATTACGTCGAACTGTCAAAGAAGCCGATGGATTACTATTAGCAACCCCAGAATATCATGGCAGTGTGAGTGGGGTTATGAAAAATGCGTTAGACTTAATGAGTTTTGATGAATTATCGGGAAAAGTAACCGGTTTAATTAGTGTGTTAGGGGGACAACCTAATAGTAACGCCCTGAATCATTTAAGATTAATTATGCGATGGGTTCACGGTTGGGTGATTCCGGAGCAAGTTGCCATTGGACAAGCATGGCAAGCTTTTAATGAAGAAGGTAAACTAATCGATGAAAAATTATCGGAACGCTTTGATCGCTTGGCCATGAGTTTAGTGGAAAATAGCCAAAAATTAAGATAGGGAAATATCCAAAAAATCGGCAATATATTGATTAACTAAATCAGGTTTTTCCTGTTGTACCCAGTGACTACAATTAGGAATATATTTAATAGTTAAATCATTAACATAATCCTCCGTTCCATTGGTCAATTCTTTTCCTAAAGCGGTATCGTTTTCACCCCAGATAATCAGGGTTGGAATATCTAGTTTATTCCATGATTTTTCTGAGGTCAAACTTTGTCTAAAAAAGCAACGATAATAATTAATCATAGCAGTTAATGCCCCTGGTTTAGCTGCTGCTTTTTTATAAGCTTGAATGTCTTCCTCACTAAACGCAGACTTATCGATCGCCATGTTCATAAAAGCCGATTCAATGGCTTGATAATTGTTCCATTGAAATAAGAATTCAGGTAAAAAAGGCAGTTGAAAAAAGAAAATATACCAACTTTTTCTTAACTGTTGAGGAGTGCGTAATCCTTCCATAAATTTAGCAGGGTGAGGAATATTTAAGACGATTAATTTCTCCACCATTTCAGGATATTGATCAGCAAAATACCAAGCGATCGCCCCACCCCAATCATGACCCACTAATACACATTTTTCATAGCCTAAATTAGTAATAATACCCGCAATATCTTTAACCAGTTCTGAGATACGATAAAACTGAACTGATTGTAATTGATCACTATAATTATATCCTCTCAAATCAGGAGCAACTACTCGATAATTCTTAGAAAAAGCAATGATTTGATGTCGCCATGAATACCAAAATTCAGGAAATCCATGTAACATTAACATCAAATTTCCTTCCCCTTCAGAAACATAATGAAGTCTCACCCCATTCGTATGAAGATAGTTATGATTCCAATTCTTATTAACTAAAGACATAATAATTTTTATTTTAACCTCATTGATTATTATAGTTTACCAAAAAGCCAACGACGAAAGGGAATTGATGGATAACTGACAACAAGTTAAAAAAAAAATAACGCCCCACTGCCAAATCAGGTTAACTCAAATGACCCGCGATCGCCTACTATATTGATTGTTATCCTCGAAATTGAAAAACCTATGCGAATTGCCCTATTCACAGAAACTTTTTTACCTAAAATTGATGGTATTGTTACCCGTTTACGGCATACGGTTGATCATTTACAACGCAACGGTGATCAAGTGTTAGTCTTTTCCCCTGATGGTGGGTTAAGAGAACATAAAGGAGCGAAAATTCATGGAGTCAAAGGCATTCCTCTCCCCTTATATCCTGAGTTAAAATTAGCCATTCCTACCCCTAAAGTGGGTAAAGCATTAGAAAAATTTAAACCTGATTTAATTCATGTAGTGAATCCAGCCGTTTTAGGGGTTGGGGGAATTTATTATGCTAAAACCATGAATATTCCCTTGGTTGCTTCTTATCACACCCACTTACCCCAATATTTACAACATTATGGTTTAGGTTCCTTAGAAGGAGTTCTCTGGGAACTGTTAAAATTAGCCCACAACCAAGCCCGTTTAAACCTCTGTACCTCAACGGCTATGGTAGAAGCTTTAGAAAGTCATGACATTGAACGGGTAGACCTCTGGCAGAGAGGGGTCGATACAGAGATGTTTCAACCCCATTTAGCCTCAAAACAAATGCGATCGCGTTTATCAGGGGGAAACCCCGACAAACCCTTACTCCTCTACGTGGGACGGGTTTTCGGCCGAGAAACAAATTGATCGCATTAAACCCGTCCTAGAAGCTATCCCAGAGGCACATTTGGCTATTGTTGGCGATGGCCCCCATCGAGAGGCGTTAGAGAGCCATTTTGCAGGGACTCAGACCCATTTTATCGGCTACCTCCAGGGGTTAGAATTGGCCTCCGCTTTTGCTTCGGCGGATGCGTTTGTTTTTCCCTCCACCACCGAAACTTTAGGTTTAGTCTTATTAGAAGCCATGGCCGCTGGTTGTCCAGTTGTTGCAGCCAATTCGGGAGGCATTCCTGATATTGTTACGGATGGGGTGAATGGCTATCTTTTTGATCCTCAAGACGAAAATGGCTCAATTATGGCGACTAAACGCCTACTGGCTACCACCGAGGAACGGGAACAGTTACGCAGCAACGCCCGACTCGAAGCAGAAAAATGGGGATGGGCCGCAGCCACTCAGCAGTTAAAACGCTATTACAAGGCTGTTTTAACGGAAAATACGTTACCTTTAGCTGCGTAAATCAGCAAAACAGAGAGCAATCAGTTATTGCTCTCCCTTTCTATGTCACTATTTATTAAGGTTAGAACATTAACCAAGGTTTAAAGGCAGTGACAACTTACTTTTGCCTCTTCTCAAATCTTACACCTTCGACAAAACTAGCTATATCCCCCCTGCCCCTACCCCCCCTGCCCCTACCCCCCCTGCCCCCCTTATAAAGGGGGGTGTGGGGGTGTGGGGGGTGTGGGGGAATTAAATGTTGCCAGACTATGGCAGACGAAAGACATCGGCAAAAATGCTATGGTCTTGGGGACGACGATTTTCGTTAGGGGAGTCGTAGACCACCATTAGTGCATTGTCATACCCTAAGCAGGGATAGAGGGTTAATCCTTCGGCATGGTCAGACCCAATGGTAAAGGGTAAATTAAATAAAGTTTCGAGATCGTCTGAGTCTTGTTCCCACAAAGTATTATCACTGTGATCGAGAACATTTTTCAAGCGAAACACTTGCATTGATCCTTCTAAGTCCATGGTTGGACCGGCTAAAATAATTAAATCTTCTCCTTGTAAACAAAGTTCTCTAATCCCTAATCCATTGAGATCAAGAAAATGTTTGCGGTAATATAAACCCTTTCCTAAGTCTTTAAAACTGAGTATTCCAGGACTAGAATTAATTAATTCAATTTCTAAGATAATCGCCCAACCTCTTAACACTGGGCCCCGTAACCCTAAAAATAATGTATGGTCTTTCACCGCTAACCCTTCGATATCAAAACCATTATCTTTAGAGGGAATGTTCATGGCTAAAAATTGTCCTAGGTGTTCATCTTCTGCTAGAACTTCCATTAATAAATTATGATTATCCACTTTTTCAACGTAGGCAGCAGTTAAGGGATTTTCTTCGTCTACAGAATGGCTACAAGTCTTAACTAATTCTCCTTTTAAGACTGGTAATCGAGCGATTAAATAACGGTTCGGATCTCGTTCAATTTCTGAAAGGCGTTTAATATCTTTTTTAGTCTTTTTTCCTTTGGTTTTGTTACGTTTAAAACTATGAGAGCCAATCACCCACAGATATCCATCGGAGTAGTCAAGTCCTTCAATATCAATTTCTGAATCTTGATCAAATAAGTCAATAAAATCAGTGAGGTGAAACGTTTTATGACTGCCATAAATTCCCTCTCCCATGGGAGTGAGTCGCTCGACGGAAAGGTATTCATCCGAACCAACCCAAAGACTGCCATCCGGTGTGCGAGCAATGGCGGAAAGTTCTTCGATTAAATCATCTGCTTTGCTCTGGAATTGTAAGAGTATTCTTGTTAGTAAAAAAGCATTCATTATTATATTTTCAGAATAGTTATTGTAGAAAATTATAGTGCTACGCACTGGTAAATAGTTGATTAGATAACAGTTTCAATGTTAACAAGTAACAAACAACTTTTGTTGTACTGTTATAGTCATTTTTTTTAGCCGATTGGGTGAATCATTTTTAATGAATCTATTACCCATTATATCTAAAGTTTGTTTAAAACTGAGAAAATAGAGCGAATTTCTATCAAAAGAAATAGAAGGAGAAAAGGGCAATCCATCAGGACATCACTTGTTCGGTTTTAATATTTCTTTGCAGGCGGCGATCGCTAAACAACTAATCCCCCCTAATTCTAATAGCCAATTAACACGAATTTCTCCTAATTTCCATCCTAACAGTTGATCAACATGATGAAATGATGTGGCTCGGATGATAATAAAGATTAGCAAAAAAACAATTCCCAATATAGGTAAAATAAATTGTTTTATTTTTGTTTTCATCCTCTGCATGATAAACATAAAAATTGCACCACTAATGGCAATTAAGCTAATAATAAAATCCTTTTGAACTAAACGGCGTTTCTCATACCATCCTTGTTCTATAGCCATTTTTTTTCCCACGATAGTTAACCAAGATTGTAAGTCTAATTGTTTGTTGATTCCTAAGATAATTAAAAGCAAGGCTAAGGGCCACCAAAATAAATAATCATTTTTATGTTTTTGTCCACATTTAAAACACAACAGCGCAGTTATAAAATAACAAAGCACCGTCACCCATCCCATGATAGTTGGATCGCCAATGCCCGGCCGCCAATCATTGCCTACTATAATAAGTCCATATTTCGTCATAATTTTTGTGATAAAAACAATATAAAAAATTTATATTTTCTAAAAGTATAATTAATTAGTCTCTAAGTTAGCTAAAAAAATAGTTTTGTGTTTTGACGGCTAACCTTTCCCTAGACCTAAAAACCTTTTTACCTTAAGGAGGTAAGACGTGATATAATCAGGTATTAATGATTGATTTCCTAATAAGTAAGTAAGGAATTTTTCGGGGATTTCCTTTGTGTTGTCCTCAATAAGTTTATTGACTTATTAAAAAAATCTTTAAAATGGTCTATGCTAAAGATCAAGAGCTAAGTGTAGTATCATAGGGAAACTATCATTATAATTATGACTCTTCTTTCTAGAATCGTAGGGTTGAAAAAACCTTATTAACCTTGTTCCAAGGTTGTAACATATTTTAACTTGTTCATCAATAAATCTATAATTTGAATGAATTTTACCTTAGTGTTTGGGCTACTTATAGCAGGACTCATACTATTAGTGGTGGGGGCAGAAATTTTAGTAAGAGGGGCTGCCCGTCTAGCTGGAAGTTTAGGCATTTCCCCCCTGGTGATTGGTTTAACCATTGTTTCCTATGGAACCAGTTCCCCAGAAATGGCTGTTGCTGTGCAGTCGAGTTTAGTCGGTGAAGCGGACTTAGCTTTAGGCAATGTCATTGGCAGTAATATATTTAATATCTTAGTCATTTTAGGATTATCCTCTCTGGCCATTCCCTTAATGGTGGCTCAACAGTTAATCCGCTTAGATGTTCCCATTATGATTGGGGTATTTTGTCTAACCTTCTTTTTTGGTCTCGATCGCACCATTAATCGGTCTGATGGGGTTATTTTGTTAATTGGTGGGATTATTTACACAGTCTTTTTAATTTATCAAGGGTCAAGACAATCGAGTGATCCTGATTCTGAGTATGAAACAGAATATGGCAATAAAGGGCCCTTATCGTTAGTGCAATGGATTAAAAACATTGCCTTTATTTTATTAGGGGTGGGATTTTTAGTCTTAGGATCAGAATGGTTAGTTGAAAGTGCCACCACCATTGCCCGTAAAATTGGCGTTAGTGATTTAATTATTGGCTTAACCGTTGTGGCCGCAGGAACCTCCTTACCGGAGTTAGCCACCTCTTTCGTGGCTGCCATTAAAGGAGAAAGAGATATTGCGGTAGGAAATGTAGTGGGCAGTAATATCTTTAATATTCTAACGGTATTAGCCATTTGTGCCATTGTTTCCCCCGTGGGGGTTCCTGTATCCGATGCCACCCTACATTTTGATTTACCGGTCATGGTAGCCATTGCCATTGCTTGTTTACCCATTTTCTTTACCGGTAACGTCATTGCTCGTTGGGAAGGATGCTTATTTTTAAGTTATTATATCGCCTACACCACCTATCTCATTTTGTATGCAACCGAACATGATGGAATCTCAATCTTTAGTAATGTCATGTTATTCTTTGTCATTCCCATTACTGTGGTCACCTTAGTGATTTTGACCCTCAATAGCCTACGACAAAAACAACAAAGAAAACAACTGAGTAATGAAACCATAGAAGATCAAGACGAATTAAATTAAAGTTGAGTTAAGGGAAGTTAAACAACAAAGAAAGTGGTCGGGAAGAAAAGATACAATGAGTCTTGTGAACAGGAAAATAGAAAACATGAACATTGTGTTGAAAATTGGCGATCAAGCCATCTCATCCGAGGACTTATATCCCTTACTCGCCCAATATCGCTTACTACCCCAACTGGCCAAAGAAATTATTATCGATCAAGCGATCGCCGAGATCACCTGTACACCCGAAGAAACAACCCTAGCCAAACAGCAATTTTACCAAAAACAACAAATTACCGATGAAACACAGCTAAAAGTCTGGTTAGAGCATCACGGGATGACCCCAGAACAGTTGGAAAAATTGAGTATTAGAGATTTACAAATCGAAAAATTTAAACAACTCACCTGGGGAGATAAATTAGATCCCTATTTTGTCAAATGTAAAGGAAAATTAGATCGGGTGGTTTATTCCTTAATTCGCAGCAAAGATCCAGGAGTAGCCCAAGAACTGTATTTTCGTATTCAAGAAGGAGAAAACACCTTCAGCGAACTGGCCAGACAATATTCTCAAGGGTCTGAAGCCCAAACCGGGGGGCTTCTCGGACCCGTAGAACTCAATACCCCTCACCCGAAAATCGCGCAAATTTTAGCCTCCAGTCGCCCTGGACAACTATCACCCCCTACTCAAGTGGGTGAATGGTGGATTATCTTGCGTTTAGAGAAGTATGTATCGGCCCAACTCGATGACAACACCAGACAACGACTCTTAAACGAACTCTTTCAAGGTTGGTTACTGGCCCAACTTCAACAAAATGTTTCGTTTTCTCCCCCTCAAGCCTCCCAGGATCAAGAACAGAGTTATACTGAGAAGTTGAATTAAACTCATCAAAATCAAACATATCAAACCAAGGCCGTTGAAATTATGGCAAGAATTCACTATAAAAAAGAGGGTAAATAATTCTTTTTTTTTGATCTGAAGTTTTACCAAAACCTTAAACAAACTTTAAACTTAAACAAACTTTAAAGTTGATCAGTTCTTAATTTAACCCTCTAAAGAATCAGGATTGATTATCACCAAAAGTAACGTTGAACGACAAGCTAATGATGAAAAATGTTTTCTATCAATACTATCTATCTTAATAGTAGAGACTCGTGGCTCAAATAACTATCAATCCTCTAATGATTAGAGTCAAAAAAGTTAAAGAAAAGATTACCCAACCTCGATCACGAGGAACCAGAATCATTCATCAAAACCTCTTATTTTGATTGCGTCATTATGACCCATACAACTAGCGACATACAAGAGTTTCTCTATCACATCGACCCCTTTGACCAATTATCCGAAACCGCCATCAGCCAAATGGCTAATCAATGTCAAATTTGGCGTTATCGTATGGGTCAAGTGATTTTAATGCGAGGTAAACTCTCATCCTACGTAACCATCCTCTTAGAAGGACAAGGACGGTTATTAGGATACGACCCCCGGACAAAAATGCCCAATACCCTAGAAAGACTGCAACCCGGTGCAATTGTAGGAGAGGTTAACCTAATTAGAGGGGTTCCCTGCGAAACTGTAATTGCCTCCACAGAAGCAGTAGGGTTAGCCCTCAAACAAGAAGACTTTTGGCAGTTATTAGAAGACTATCCTCGGCTCAAAGAACGATTTCAAGGTCAATGTACCATTAGTGAACTCTATGACCTGTTAGGGACTTATTTGGCGCAACAGGCGCAAGGAGACATCGATATCAAAGCCCTGGCCCAAGACCTCATAGAAGATGCTCAAGTTTACTACTTAAACCCAGGAAAAAATAGTTTACCCCCAGAACATCAACAACAACTCTGGTTAGTGAGTGGAGGAGGTAGCATCGAAAATGTTGCCGTAGGAAGTCGTTTAATGGCAAACAATGGCAACTCATCAGTGGTGGTTAACGGGAGTCAAGCGGCTCGCATCATTATCTTACCCTTGTTAAACCTAGGGGAACTTCAACAGCCAAACCACTTAAACAACGGCCAACAATCAACCCCTATCTCCCTTGACAAAGTTGAAGAAGAAATACCCTATGCAGACGTAGAAGTGGTCGGGGTTGCCCCTCCCCCAGAACCCTCTAAACAAGAAAAAAGACGTAAATCCTATCCCTTTGTCAAAGGAAAAACCCCCTTAGGGGTGGGTTCAGCCTGTTTTCAGATGCTAAGCCAATACTTTGGGATGCCCTATCGTCGGGATGTCATTCGTCGGATTTTAGCCCAACAATTACAACGAACCGGAACCCTATCCTTACCTCTATGCGGGGCGATTACGGAATTAATGGGATTAAATGCCCAATTAATAAAAATTCCGGCCTCCTCCTTTACCCAATTAAAAACCCCGGCATTAATCATGTGGCAAGATAGTTTGACTATTTTGTATGACGTGAGTGATAAAGAAGTCGTCGTAGCAGTGCCGGAACTGGGAATCTTACGTCGTCGCCCCCGTGATTTCCTAGAAAAGTGGGGAGACAGTGGAGAAGTCTTATTATTACAACCCACCAAAGAAACCCCTCAACAACGGTTTGGTTTGAGTTGGTTTATTCCGGCATTAAAACAATATCGCAGGGTGTTGGCAGAAGTCTTTATTGCTTCATTTTTTGTGCAATTATTCGGGTTAGCGAATCCGTTAATGATTCAGGTAATTATTGATAAGGTCATTGTTCAAAATAGTGCGGATACCTTACAAGTTTTAGGGACATTTTTGTTAATTATTGCCATTTTTGAAGCAGTGTTGACCACCCTGCGAACCTACTTATTTGTAGATACGACCAACCGCATCGATATGAGTTTAGGGTCAGAAATTATTGATCACCTGTTGCGGTTGCCATTACGGTATTTTGAACGGCGGCCAGTGGGGGAAATTTCCACACGGGTTAATGAATTAGAAAATATTCGTCAATTTTTAACAGGAACTGCCTTAACCGTGGTGTTAGATGCAGTGTTTTCTGTGGTGTATATCGCCGTGATGATAGTCTATAGTCCCCTGTTAACCTTAGTGGCCTTGGGCATTGTACCGATTTTTGTGGCCATGACCTTGATATTTTCCCCGACGATTCGTCGTCAACTGAGAACCAAAGCCGAAAGAAACGCCCAAACCCAGTCCTATCTCGTAGAGGTGATGTCAGGGATACAAACTGTTAAAGCACAAAATATCGAACTGCGATCGCGTTGGCAATGGCAAGAAAAATATGCCCGTTACGTCTCCGCCGGGTTTAATACCGTCATTACCTCCACCCTAGCCAGTTCTACCAGTGGCTTTCTCAATAAATTATCCGGGCTATTGGTGTTATGGGTAGGGGCTTATTTAGTGTTGCAACAAGAACTCAGTTTAGGACAATTAATCGCCTTTCGGATTATTGCGAGTTACGTCACCTCTCCCATTTTACGACTCACCCAACTGTGGCAAAACTTCCAAGAAACCGCCCTATCCTTAGAACGGTTAGCCGATATTGTCGATACCCCTCAAGAAGCAGAACGCGATCGCAGTAATATTCCCATGCCCGCCATTCAAGGGGCTGTAAAATACGAAAACGTCTCCTTTCGCTTTAAACAACACGGTCCCTTACAACTGAAAAACATCAACATTGACTTTCCGTCCGGTACATTTATCGCTGTAGTGGGAGGCAGTGGTGCCGGAAAAAGTACCCTAACCAAACTCATTTCACGACTCTATGAACCAGAAGCCGGACGTATTTTAATCGACGGTTACGACATTTCTAAAGTCGAACTGTATTCCTTGCGTCGTCAAGTGGGGGTGGTTCCCCAAGAAACCCTGTTATTCGATGGTTCGGTACAGGATAACATCGCCCTGACTAACCCCGATGCCACCACCGAAGAGATTATTGAAGCCGCCACCGTAGCCGCAGCCCATGAGTTTATCATGACCCTCCCCAATGGGTACAATACCAATGTAGGAGAGAGAGGATCAGCCTTATCAGGGGGACAACGACAACGGATCGCCATCGCGCGATCGGTGTTGCAAAATCCTCAAATCCTCGTCTTAGATGAGGCCACCAGCGCCCTAGACTATGCCACCGAACAACAAGTATGTTTAAACCTGTTGAATGCCTTTAGCGATCGCACTGTCTTCTTTATTACCCACCGTTTAGGCACCATCAGAAGTGCCGATGTCATTTTAATGATGGATTCAGGATCAGTGGTCGAACAAGGCACCCACGACGAATTAATGGCCCTCAAAGGTCGATATTACTATCTCTATCAACAACAAGAAGGTCATCAATAAACCTGACCTCAAAAAATAATTTTCGGTAACTGATTACTGATAACTGGTCACTGCCCTACTCAACACCCATTTTAATCCTATTTATTAGGTATGAATTATGATTAACAGCAATGGTAAACACGAAAGAGACGATGATCTCACCCAAAAAAACTCAGATCAAAGCTCATCCGCTTTAGCCACCACCAATGGTAACGATCCCTTATCGAGCAATTTTCTTGCCCCCATTACCTCAGAACAAGCCGTTATCCTCCGTCAATCCCCCAGTTGGTCCAGGGGGGTGGTTTGGACGATCATCGGTGTCACCACCGCCAGTATTGTCTGGGCAGCCATTGCCAAAATAGAACAAGTGGTGCCAGCACAAGGACAACTGAAACCCCAAGAAGCCGTTAAAGAAGTCCATGCCCCCCCAGTGGGGGGTGCAGTGGTTGAAAAGGTACTCGTCGAAGATGGGCAGAAAGTTAAACCAGGGGACATCGTCGTTATTTTAGATTCAGAAGCCAGTACCGCAGAATTAAAGTCCCTAGAAAAAGTCAAAGCCTCCATAGAACAGGAGAATCGATTTTATCGAACCTTGATGAATGCCTCTTTAGATCCCACCGACGTAGAACGGGCGATCGTTAAACTGGATTTACCCACAGAAGTGGCGGCTCTAGCCCGTAACCGTGCGGCCTTAATTGCAGAAAATCGCCTCTATCAAACAGAATTAGGGAATCAAAGCCCAGGAAGCGCCTTAAGTCCCGAACAACTCGCTAGACTCAGAGCCTCTCAAGCGGAATCTTCTTCAAGAGCCTTAGCCGCCCAACTGGAAATGGATCAGCTAGAAAGACAACTCAGACAAACACAAGTTGAGTTAGCCGATGCTAAACAACAATTGACCGACGATCGCAAAGTATTGGCCGAGATCGAACAAAGAAACGAAAAAGCGATCGCAGAAGCCGAAAAAGCCCTAGAAATTGAAGAAAAAATCTTAGGCGATATTGGACCGTTGGCCGAAGAAGGAGGGGTCGCTAGATTGCAAGTCGAACGACAACGACAAACCATCGCCGAACGCAGACAACAACTGACAGAACTGCGATCCAACGGAACCATTGAACGCGATCGCCAAAACCAACAAGTTCAAGATCGTCTCAAAGAAATTGAACGGTTTAGCGAAGAAGAAAAACGCTTAAAAATTGCCATTAATCAAGCAGAAGCTCAATTAGTCAATACTGTTAAACTCACAGAAAAAGACTTGAGGGATAAAGTTTCTGATAACAACGAAAGAATTGCCGATATTGATAGTCAATTAAATAAATCCATCGTCGAAAATGATAAACGAATTGCCGAATTAGGCAGTCAAATCAGTCGTACCAACGTGACTCTAAAATATCAAGAAATTAAAGCACCGGTAGGAGGAACCGTCTTCGATCTCAAAGCCGGGCCCGGTTATGTACCTCCCCCAAACCAAACCGAACCTCTCTTAAAAATTGTCCCCGACGACAATTTAATTGCTGAAGTGAATATTACGAACCAAGACATCGGTTTTGTGCGAGTGGGGCAAAAAGTAGATGTGAGAATTGATTCTTTTCCGTTTAGTGAATTTGGGGATATTAAAGGAGAAGTGATGTCTATCGGTTCTGATGCCCTAGAACCCGATGAAATCTATCAATTTTATCGCTTTCCCGCCAAAGTAGAACTGGATCAACAATACTTGGCCACCGCCGATCGCGAAATTCCTTTACAATCAGGAATGTCTGTGACAGCTAATATTAAAGTTCGGGAAAATCGGACAGTGTTAAGTTTAATAACAGAACTGTTCAATAAAAAAGTGGAAAGTCTCAAACAAGTTCGTTAATGGGACAAACAAACAAACAAAATGGATTTATTGGAATATCAAGCAAAAGAACTGTTTCATCAGGTAGGCATTCCCGTTTTACCCTCCCAACCCATCGCCGAATTAAGTGAACTCAAACACTTGCATATTCGTTATCCAGTGGTCTTAAAATCTCAAGTCCATTCGGGAGGTCGAGGTAGGGCCGGGGGCATTCGTTTTGTGCAGAATACGATTGATGCTGTGGCGGCGGCCCAAGCCATTTTTAGTTTACCCATTTTAGGAGAATATCCTGAAGTGATTCTCGCTGAAGCCCGTTATGACACCCAAGAAGAAATTTTCTTATCCAT
>NZ_PRLH01000204.1 GCF_003013815.1 Cyanothece sp. BG0011
ACCGACGTAGAACGGGCGATCGTTAAACTGGATTTACCCACAGAAGTGGCGGCTCTAGCCCGTAACCGTGCGGCCCTTAATTGCAGAAAATCGCCTCTATCAAACAGAATTAGGGAATCAAAGCCCAGGAAGCGCCTTAAGTCCCGAACAACTCCGCTAGACTCAGAGCCTCTCAAGCGGAATCTTCTTCAAGAGCCTTAGCCGCCCAACTGGAAATGGATCAGCTAGAAAGACAACTCAGACAAACACAAGTTGAGTTAGCCGATGCTAAACAACAATTGGACCGACGATCGCAAAGTATTGGCCGAGATCGAACAAAGAAACGAAAAAGCGATCGCAGAAGCCGAAAAAGCCCTAGAAATTGAAGAAAAAATCTTAGGCGATATTGGACCGTTGGCCGAAGAAGGAGGGGTCGCTAGATTGCAAGTCGAACGACAACGACAAACCATCGCCGAACGCAGACAACAACTGACAGAACTGCGATCCAACGGAACCATTGAACGCGATCGCCAAAACCAACCAAGTTCAAGATCGTCTCAAAGAAATTGAACGGTTTAGCGAAGAAGAAAAACGCTTAAAAATTGCCATTAATCAAGCAGAAGCTCAATTAGTCAATACTGTTAAACTCACAGAAAAAGACTTGAGGGATAAAGTTTCTGATAACAACGAAAGAATTGCCGATATTGATAGTCAATTAAATAAATCCATCGTCGAAAATGATAAACGAATTGCCGAATTAGGCAGTCAAATCAGTCGTACCAACGTGACTCTAAAATATCAAGAAATTAAAGCACCGGTAGGAGGAACCGTCTTCGATCTCAAAGCCGGGCCCGGTTATGTACCTCCCCCAAACCAAACCGAACCTCTCTTAAAAATTGTCCCCGACGACAATTTAATTGCTGAAGTGAATATTACGAACCAAGACATCGGTTTTGTGCGAGTGGGGCAAAAAGTAGATGTGAGAATTGATTCTTTTCCGTTTAGTGAATTTGGGGATATTAAAGGAGAAGTGATGTCTATCGGTTCTGATGCCCTAGAACCCGATGAAATCTATCAATTTTATCGCTTTCCCGCCAAAGTAGAACTGGATCAACAATACTTGGCCACCGCCGATCGCGAAATTCCTTTACAATCAGGAATGTCTGTGACAGCTAATATTAAAGTTCGGGAAAATCGGACAGTGTTAAGTTTAATAACAGAACTGTTCAATAAAAAAGTGGAAAGTCTCAAACAAGTTCGTTAATGGGACAAACAACAAACAAAATGGATTTATTGGAATATCAAGCAAAAGAACTGTTTCATCAGGTAGGCATTCCCGTTTTACCCTCCCAACCCATCGCCGAATTAAGTGAACTCAAACACTTGCATATTCGTTATCCAGTGGTCTTAAAATCTCAAGTCCATTCGGGAGGTCGAGGTAGGGCCGGGGGCATTCGTTTTGTGCAGAATACGATTGATGCTGTGGCGGCGGCCCAAGCCATTTTTAGTTTACCCATTTTAGGAGAATATCCTGAAGTGATTCTCGCTGAAGCCCGTTATGACACCCAAGAAGAAATTTTCTTATCCATTCTTCTGGATTATCAACTACAACGACCGATCTTAATGGGGTCAGCGAAAGGGGGAATTGATGTAGAAACCCTATTAAAACATATGCAAAAAGTGGTTCTCGATCAAGGGTTTTCTCCCTTTTATGCCCGTCGGTTAGCCACAAAAATGGGTCTTCAAGGTCGTCTCATTCATGGGGTTAGTACGATTATCGAAAAAATGTATCAATTATTTATTGAAAAAGACCTCGATTTGATCGAGATTAACCCTCTAGCAGTAAGTGCCTCTGGAGAAGTGATGGCCTTAGATGGGAAAATAACCGTTAATGATATGGCCTTGTCCCGTCACTTAGACTTGTTAGGGTTTCTCTCTCCCAAAGGCGATCATCCCTCTACCGTAACCCCTAACGGAAACATTGTGATCACCCCTCCCCAAAAACCCCGTTGGCTGGGGAGTAAAGAAAAAGGAGGTAATGTAGGGATTATTGCTAATGGGTTGGGACTCACGTTAACGACCTGGGATCTCATGGTTGGCCAGAAAGGAAAACCAGTGGGGGCGTTTATTATTGAAGAAAAAAGTAGCAGTAAATCCTTAATTAAACAGTTAGGCATTGCCATCGAAAAAATGCTCAGTCTTCCTGAGATAAGAGTTATTTTAATTAATATTGTCAGTAGTGAACCTACCTCGGACTTAGTCGCCCAGGTGATCACGAATTATTGTCAACCGCCAGCAGAAACAGCCGATAGCGAAGAACGGTTATCTGGACTCACAGGCGTGAATTCGACTCGGGAAAGACAAGTCACCTCCTCTTCTAAGGGGGACTCCGTACAATGGGTTCTGAGACTAGCTGCCGGGGATTTAACCTCTATAGAAGCATCCTTTGAGGAGGTACCGATTGATTGTTGTGAGGATCTCAGTGAAGCAGTGAAAAAAACCGTTAGTTTAATTAGTGGTTAGGGCAATTTAATTGAAGATACAACAATTATGAAATGGGAAGCCGATAGTAAAGTTTTAATTCAAGGAATTACCAATCCATTGGGGATCTCTTATGCTGCCAGAATGAAAAACCAGGGGACGAATATTGTCGCAGGCATTACCCTCGACGGACAAACAGACCAAATCGATGGGATTCCCATCTTTACCTTGGTTGAAGAAGCCGTAAAACAGGTAGGAGAAATCGATATCAGTTTAATTGTCACCCCTCCCTATGAGGTGTTAGATGCCGGGTTAGAAGCCATGGCCGCAGGGATTAAACAGTTAGTGATTGTTACCTCTAGGGTTCCGCCCCTAGACTTGATCACCCTTCTTGAACAGGCCCAAATCACCAATACTTTTATCTTGGGGTCTGGGAGTGAAGGGTTACTGGTTCCCGGTCAGTTTTGGTTAGGGATCATGGAACCCGAATTTTATACCACTGGACCAGTGGGAATGATTAGTCGGTGCGATCGCTTAATGGATGAAGTGGCTAAAACCCTATCTCAAGTAGGGTTAGGGCAATCCTTGGCCATTAGTCTCGGTTGCGATGCAGTGATGGGATCAAACTTTGAACAATGGTTACAAATTATGGAAGAAGATGAAACCACCGAGGCGATCGTTTTCTTGGGCCAACCCTACAGTAGTCCCGAATTATTGGCCGCTCAATATATCGATGCAGCCATTGAAAAACCCGTCATTGCTTATCTTCCAGGGCTTCAAGCCCCCATTACTCGTAGTTTTGGCGATGCCACAAGCATTATTGCCAGTCAGCTATCTTATCAAACTGAGACAACCAGAGAAAATCAAACCATTACGGCCTTGAAAAAAGCAGGGGTGAAAATCGCCAACACCGTCGAAGACATTCCCAAATTAACCAAGCGGGTTGTTTCGAGTCAACGCCGTCGATCAAGAACCATCAAGAAATAAACCTTGGTAAAATAGTCAAGGCGTTGGCCGTTGAAGGAAAAAACCCCCATTGTGGGTATGGCATTCAGAGGAAAATAGGAGTAACATTCAGTGACCGTAAAAATTGGTTTACTCGGTTTAGGAACTGTGGGAACAGGAACCGCAAAAATCCTACTAGACCCCACGGGACGAAATCCGTTATTACAAGAGATTGACATCAGTAAAGTGGGGGTGCGATCGCTCGATAAACCCCGTCAAGTTCAACTCGCCCCTGGGGTAATCACCACCGACTTAGAGGCCGTGGTCAATGATCCCGAAAATGCGATCGTAGTGGAATTATTAGGGGGGATCGAACCAGCGCGATCGCTCATTTTACAAGCCATTGCTCAAAAAAAGCACGTAGTGACGGCCAATAAAGCAGTCATTGCTCGTCATGGCGATGAAATCTACGCAGCAGCCAATGAAGCAGGGGTCTACGTCCTTTTAGAAGCTGCTGTCGGCGGTGGTATTCCCATTATTAAACCCCTAAAACAGTCGTTGGGGGCAAATCGTATCAGCAGCATTATTGGTATTATCAACGGCACCACCAACTATATTTTGACCAAAATGACCACCGCCGGAGCCAATTTTACTGAAGTCTTAATCGAAGCGCAAAAATTAGGCTACGCTGAAGCTGACCCCACTGCCGACGTAGACGGGTTAGACGCGGCCGACAAAATCGCCATTTTAGCCTCCTTGGGATTTGGGGGACGGGTTAAACGAGAGGATGTTTATTGCGAAGGCATTCGTCAAGTCAGTGCCGCTGACATCGCTTATGCCGATCAATTAGGGTTTGTTATTAAACTATTAGCCATTGCCAAGGGCGCAGACGGCGAAATCTCCGAACAATTACAATTAAGGGTTCATCCTACCCTTGTCCCGAAAGATCATCCCCTGGCCAATATTAATGGGGTTTCTAATGCGGTATTAGTGGAAGGGAGTCCCTTGGGACAAGTGATGTTTTTTGGACCTGGGGCCGGGGCCGGTCCAACGGCCAGCGCGGTGGTGTCCGATATTATGAATATTGTGGCTATCCTCAAAAGTAGCGGACTGACAACCACCCTTGATCCCCTATTAAGTTGTGTTCATCAACATTTTTGTCAAGTTACGCCGATTGAAGCCATTGACACCCGTTTTTATGCTCGTTTCCTCACCAAAGATTTACCAGGGGTTATCGGTCATTTAGGAACGACTTTCGGTAATCATCAAGTGAGTCTTGAGTCAGTGGTACAAATTGGTTTTCAAGATAAACTGGCAGAAATTGTTGTGGTGACTCATCAGGTTTGTGAAGGCAACTTTCGTACTGCTTTAGATGAAATTCGTACCCTAGAGGCAATTGATAGTATTCCCAGTATTGTCAGAGTTTTATAGAACAGTGAACAGTGACCACAAACGAGTAAATAATGATGGATTTTGCCGACAAAATAAGCTTTTTTTTACTGTTTTTATGGGTAAAAACTAATAGTTTTACAGCAAGATTGATCATTGCTTTACTTTCTGCGATCGCCTGGTTTTCCCCTTTATCTGCCATGGCTCAAACTCCTTTGTCGGAACTATGTCCGACTCCTGTTTTATCCCGTTTACAACGTCATCAGGTCATTTCAGGGGAAACCATCGAAACTATCGCTCAACAGTATAATCTAATTCCTCAAACCTTGATCGGTGTTAATCCCAGTCTCCAAGGGGGGCAAGTACAGGTGGGACAAGAGATTTTAATTCCTCCGTTTAATGGTATTAAAATTACAGTCCCTAACGGGGCAACTTGGCAAGATTTATCCACTGCTTATGGTGTTCGGGCCGACGTTTTGTTTGAGATTAATGGTTGTGTGGAGACCCCAAAAGTTGCTTTTATTCCTGGGGTGAACTGGAAACCTGGGGAACGTCCTTCTCAAGATAATTATACCGGGTTAAGGGGTTATCCTTTGCCCACGGTGGCCCAAGTTGGGTTAAGTTATGGGTGGCATATTGAACCCAATACGGGAGAGTCTTTTTTTCATGGGGGTATGGATATTTTGGCCCAGGAGGGAACCCCTGTGTTAGCTGCTGATTCTGGTAACGTCATTTATGTGGGCCAAGAGGGCAATTATGGCTTTTTAGTCATTGTTGATCATGGTAATGGTAGACAAACCCGTTATGGCCATCTCAGTCGCTTTAACACACGGATTGGTCAGTCGGTACAAGTGGGGGATGTGTTAGGGTATGTGGGAACTACGGGACGACCGGATATTTTAAATCCTCATTTACATTTTGAAGTAAGGTTTAAGTCTCCTGTGGGTTGGGTGGCGCAAGATCCTCAAATTCATTTATCTCAATAAAATCAAGGGTTCATCGTGTTTGTAGGGAGTTATTTCTCTCTTTTCCTATCTTAAACTTACATTAAGTTACAATAGGAAAATTTTTGCTAAGTTTTCGTAAATTTTGGCTCTTGTAAACAATTAAACCATTAATATAAAGCGATAAGCTGTTAACTCTTTATCAGGACAAGGAAAAATTAAGTGACAGTCTCAACCATTGGCAGAGTACCTATTTTTCACCCTGGTTCTTTACTCGATCCCTACATCAAAGATAACGATGCTTTAATCGAACCAGCCGAAGACTTTACTATATCTATTAACTATATTCCCTATCAACTTTACAGCAAATATAAAAGTCACTATAAAGCAGGGGAATTTGATAATAATTATTTTGCTATTATGAGCCAGATGGGAATCGGTGATGTAGAAACACCAGTTCTTAAAGCCCATTATCTCAGCCATATCGATCAAATGACTCAAGATTTAGAAACCGTTTGGGCTGAAAATGTTGCAGTGGTTGAAGATTTTTTAAAAAATTTTTCTAAGAATCAAGAATCTGAAAGAATTTATCTTTCTTTTAGTAGCTTTTGTCAAGGATTAGGTCATTCCAGTTTAGAAGAAGTGACGGGTGCATTACGAGAAGTTATCGGTTATGTTGGGGCCGCTTTTCCTAGTCTTGTTCCTTATACAACTTTAGGACGAGTTGCTTTAGAAGGCGTTAATAATATTGTTAAAACAATCCTTGAACCTCGATTTCAACCCCAGGTAAAAACAACAACCTTTGCATTTTATCCGACGACAAAAGATGAAGCGGTACCCATCGGAGAAGCACCGTTACAGACAGGGAGTTATGCTTTCTTCTTTGAAACCGTTGAATTAGATAATTTATGGATGGATAATAAAGGTTTAGTGAGTTCTACGAATGGGGAAGAAGTAAGTCCCTATATTGTTATTAATATTAAAAAAGGCATCGATTTAGCACCTGGTCAAATTGAGCAAAATCTAGCAACAGAAGTATTAGAAACCTACGATCGCTTATCAGGCTATCCTTTAACTAATAAGAGGGGAAGCATCACTTATTTTGAAGGATTAAAACAACTAGGAAAAACCATACGTACAGCAACTGCTGTGGAACGATATTTTGATTTACGAAGTAAAGGAACTTCTGTTTCACCAGCAGAAGCTAAACGTCTCGAAAAATTATCGGCCTATTTGAAAGAAACTTTAGGCGAAGATTTTCCCTAATGTTATTAATAAATTCCCTAACCTTGTTGATCAATTAATTCTTACCAAAAAAATGGAAAGCTTATCTATGTTTTCAGATATCACAACAACAATGAAACAAAATACCTTGCTGAGTTCTGATAAAATCTCTTTAACTGAGAAAAAAATAGAATCAGTATTAGAATCTGGCAAAAATTTATCCGATAATTCTCAGGTTGTACCCCAAGTGTATTTAGCTAATTCCATGTTTACTATAGTGACTATATTAGGTACTTTGATAGTCGCATTTATTGGTAATTGGTTATGGACCCATAGAGAGGAATTTTCTACTGGAGTATCATTAACTGATCAAAATTTATCAGAGCATGGAAGAAACAAAATGAATAAAGTATTTTCTGTTAATGTAGTGACAACAAATATACGAACCCAAGACTTTTTTAAAGTCGATATTCAAGCAAGTGTTTATGGATATATCAATCTAAATGACAAAAATAACGAGCAGATAGCAGACTTTTTAGAAGAAGAAGATACCATCAATCTTCAAGCGATTAATAATACAATCATTCCCAGAACAGAATCGAGTATTCGAGAAGCAATAGGACAAAAAAAATTAGAAGAGTTGAATCAAGATAGAGATGCTTTAAAGAGTAAGATCGAAACATCTTTAATGCAAGGATTAAAAAAAATAGGATTAGATATTGATACAGTGGTTATTAGTAATATTGAAGAAAATGAAAACTATAGCCCTAATAATTATTTAGATGCCCAAGTTTTAGAAAAACGCACTGAGAAAATTCAAGAGGCAATACAAAAAAGTAGAATTGCAGAATTAAATGCACAAAAAGTGATCCAATTGCAAGAACTTGAAAATGAACAAGAAATCCAAACAAGACAACTAAACATAGATGATGAAATAGAAATAGAAGAAATAAGGTTAAAAACCGAATCTTTAACTAGAATTAAAGTTTTTGAGAAAGCAAAATTCACTCAAGAAAAAGAGATTGAGGAAGAACGTTTAAAAACAGAAGCAGATATACAGGTTAAAGAGGAAGAAGAAAATAGCAGAGTTGAACAAGCAAAAATATTTCAAGCTATTACAATAGCTAATGGAAATAAAGAGTTGCAAACAAAATTAGCAACTAATCAGGAAGCAGTTGAAACAGCAGAAATAAATGCAATGAAAACTATTATCGAAGCAGAAAAAGATAAACTCGAAGCTGAAAAAGCTAAAGCAACAGCACAAGAAGCAATTAATAGTGCTATAGCAGAAGAAAAAGCAGATTGTCGCATAAAAATAGCTGAAAAAGCTGCCATTGCTGCGACCCATGAAGCAACAGCAATAACAGCATTAACAACAGCAGAAAGCGATCGATATAACAAAATTCCACCCACTGATGCAGCACGCACAGCACAAATAATTCAAACGTTAGCCCCTAGTGTAATAGCACAATTGCCGGAATTAGCAGAAGCATTAAAACCCCAAGACGGAGTATTAGGCAATTCTAATGTTTATACTTTTCCTGGTGGTAACGGTGACGGAATGAATCAACTGATGCTTTCCACCAGTGGAATACTATTTCTTAACACATTGATGGAAGGAAAATTAGGAAAAATGTTAGAAGAAACCATGAAATCAATGCAAGAAAATAAAAACGGTCAGAGTTCTTAGACTAAATCTAAGTTTGTCCCTTGTTATTGCAGAAGTAAATGATTAAATCTGAAAATTTGGAGTTTAGAAAAAGTGACACAAACCAAACCACCCAAACTTATCCATTGGAAATTAATAATTAAGTTTTTAGTTCAATTTGCCATCGGTCTTGGCCTAGTTATAGCATTTGCTAGTTTAGTTAGTTTTTCTTCTCAATTTAATATAGCTGATAAAGTCATTTGGGATGTACAAATTGAAAACTGGAGATTATTTTATATCGTCCCAACTTATCTTAATTTAACTTTGGCCGGTACACTCGGCGGACTGCTTTATTCAATGTTATGTGACCAAACCTTAGAATTTCCAAGCTGGGGAAAAAATGGCGAAGGGTTAGAGCCAGGGTTTTTTCTCGATATTTTTGTTGGTATTGCTGGCGCATTAATTGCTTATTTAGCTTTACCAGAACCACTTAAACAAGGGACAGAAGCAGGAGTGATGATTTTCGTCACTGGATTAGTTGGGGGTTATGGCGGTAAATACGTCTTAGATGCTGCCTCTCAGCGATTAATTAAAAGGATAGAGCAAGTTGATCTCAAAAAAGAAAAGCTCGAACAGATAAGAAAATCAGAGAATTTGCAACAGTTAGCCAACCGCCAAATTTATCAAGGAATTACCCCAGAAGAACTATCTTATTTACAAACTCAACTGCAAACCATTTCAGTGGATACTAACCTCAAAGAGCGAATTTTTCAGGCGGCTAAAGATGCTAGACGGTTAGGATCTCGCGTCAAAGCGTATGAAGATCGAGTTAATCGAGTCGCACCGATTTTAGAATCCTTAGTAAAAAGCGATCGCAATAATGCCCCTTATCACCTGCAACTCGCCTGTGCTTATCGAGATTATCTTCCCCCTAGACTCGACGAAGCGATCGCTCAATTTAATGAAGCTATCGAACTCCGTAATACGCAACCCAACGAAAATGATTGGCATTATGAACTCGATCGCGTCGTTGCTTTAATTCATAAAGCCAATGAAACAGGACACAGTAATCAAGAAAATACTCCTTTATCAGACGATATTTTAGCTGATTTGCTCACCCTAGATAACAGTCATAGTTTAAGCAGAATCTTTCTAGAATTTGACCCCAAAAGGAAAACACTTATCAAAGAATGGCTAGAAAAAAATCAAACCTGGATTCAGCAACACAGTGGAGGAGCCAATTTACTCAAACAAGCCTGGACTATTGCCCCATCCAATACAATTATTAAAGCAGTTAATCGAACCTACTTAAAAAAGTATCCTATTCAATCATCAGCCCTCGCTTCCGATGAAATTGTAGAAGTAACAGTCGGCAAAACTTACCCAGTTCTCAAATATGTCAACACCACTGATGGCCATTACCAAGTTCAATTAGATCATAATGCCGGCATTTGGTACATTTGGGCTAAGCATTGGGAATTACCTTGGGAAACTGCCTTATCTGGTTCTCAAAAGCAGATATCAGGTATGACCGATAGCCAATCCAGAAACCTTCCGAAAGTTCCTGCTTTATCCCTTCGCGGAAGTGTCGGATCTCAAGGAACCAACCATGCTGATGATGTTGCCAAAGTTAAACAACGATTGAAAGAATTAGGGTTTGATTGGTTTAAACCAGGATCTGCCGTCGATCCAGGTTTGATTCAAGCGATTAAACTCTTTCAATCTATTATTGACGGCAAAAGCCAGGTTAAAGGAGATGGACGAATTGATGTGGGGGGAAAAACTCACCAATGGTTACAAGCCGCCAATGCACCTCGTTGGATAACCATGCCAGCAGAAGGAAAAGGATATTTTAACCGCGAAGTGAAGATCGAAACCTGGGATAATCACGACTACGGTACGAATTGGTTATCCGATACGATTATCGCAGCTGGACAATATTACGAAGACAACTATCGCAAAGGCAACCCTAAAATTTCCCCCATTCCCATCAACGATGTCAGTCATCCTCAGGGGGGAGATACCAGAGATCATAGTGGACATGAATGCGGTAATGCTTGTGATGTTTCCCTTCCTCGGACTGATGGAGGACATATCCTTAATTCCTGGCGTGATGGAGGATATGACCGAAATGCCACTAAAGCAATGATCGAAGCATTTCGCAAACAACCCCTTGTGACAAGGGTGTTATTTAACGATACTCAACTGATTAACCAAGGACTGTGTCAGCGAGCAGGAGGTCATGATAATCATTTTCACTTTGAAGTTGGCGTTCCTACCAGAATAGACAGTTCACAAGAAATAAGCTCTACGGATGGAACCTTTCGAGATAACACTTTATCCCCAGAACCAATGAACAACATTTCTACACAAGAATTTAAGTATACTTATCCTCCCGTTTTCTATGGGAGTCGTCAGTTTATCGTTACCATTCCTAATGGTTATGAACAAAAAGCGTTAAGTGCCGACGACTATGCAAAAGCAGCTGCAGAGTTTGGTTTAGAAGTCGCTGTTGTGCGAGCCGTTGTCGAAGTTGAGGCATCAGGTAGTGGCTTTTTGCTCAAAGAACCTACTCCAGCACGACCTAAGATTTTGTTTGAAGCACACCATTTCTATCGATTAACCCCGGAACCCGTCAGTAAAAGCCGACCCGACTTAGCCAGTCGCCGATGGAATAGAAGTTTATATAAAGGCGGTTCTGGCGAATGGCAAAGGTTACTGGATGCTATGACATTCGATCCCATTCCAGCACTTCAGTCAGCTTCTTGGGGATTAGGACAAGTAATGGGATTTAATTATAAAGTAGCAGGCTGTTCGACTGTTGAGCAAATGGTAGTAGAAGCTCATCAGGGAGAATATCAACAATTAAGACATATGCTGAATTTTTGTAAGAACAATAATTTGATTCCTGCGCTGCAAAATAAAGACTGGGCAAAATTTGCTCGTGGTTACAATGGCCCTAGTTATAGTGCTAATAAGTATGACATTAAATTGGCTAGTAGTTATCAAAGTTGGAAACAGAAAGTAGCTTAAAAAAGCAAAAAATTAAACATTATAAAATTGATTCACAATGACACCAAACCAACATAATTCACCGGCAACTCAATCCCTAATTTGTTGGGACATGACTATTAAATTCATCGTTCTATTTACCATAGGGCTTTTTTTAGCGTTAGGATTTAGTTTTCTCCTCAGTCTTCTTGATCTTGCAACCTTTGCTAAAGAAACATCAGTCGTTTTATTAGTACAAAATTGGGAAAGCATTTTATCTCAAAACTTATTTTTAAAATTATATCTTCCTTTAACCTTAGCTGGTGTTTTTGGGGGACTTCTTTGTTCAGTTTTGGTCGAAGAAGATAAAATGCTAGAATTTCCTTCTTGGGCAAAAAATGATAAGGGTTTAAAACCAGGATTTATCGGCGATATTTTTGTCGGTTTTGCAGGGGCTTTTATTGCTTATATTGTCCTAGCTGAATTTTTAAAAGATCAACCAGGGGCTACCATTTTTGTGGTGGGTTTAGTCGGGGGTTATAGCGGCGAATATGTAATGCAAGCTGCCCTTAAACGGTTAATTGCTCGTATTAAAGATGCAGATTTTATTGAAGAAAGACTAGAAACTATTAATCAAATTGAGACGTTACAAAACCTAGCCAATCGCCAAATTTATCAAGGTCTTAATGGTGATGAACTTTCAGAGCTTTCTAATCAACTACAATCATCTTCTGTTGATTCAGAGGTAAAAGAAAGAATTTTTGAAACCGCTAGAGATGCTCGACGGTTAGGTTCTCGTGTAAAAGCCTATGAAAATCGCATTAAACAAACCATTCCTATTTTAGAAGCTTTAGTTAACAGTGATCCCAATAACGATCGCTATCATGCACAACTGGCCTGCGCCTATAGAGATTGTATTCCTCCCAAATTAGATGAGGCCCTTTTGCAGTTTGATCAAGCTATTCAAAAACGAAATCCAACAAGAGCCAATAATTGGCATTATGAACTCGATCGCGTCATTGCACTAATTTATAAAGCTTCTCAACAAGGAGAAAGCAAAGAAAAAAATACGTCCTTATCTCAGAAAATTTTGAACGATTTACTGACGATAGACCAAAATAAAGGGTTAACTCGGATTTTTGAAGAATTTGATCAAGCCAGAAAACAAACCATTCAACAATGGCTAAAGCAAAATCAAAACTGGCTCAAACAACATCCTACTGGCAAACAATTACTCACTAAAACAGCATTGTTGTCTTGGGTTCCTTCAACTGAAGCACCATCATCTCAATCCACCTCTTCAGTATCAAGTAATGGAGTCACTAAGCACCCTGTAACCAGAGAAAGGACAACCCAGAGCATTCTTAATCGAGTCCCCATTCCTAAAGCGAATATTGTCAAACATACCATTACACCTGAGCGTTGGGATCAAGCATTAGAAAAAGCTTTTCTCATTAGTAAAGGAGCTTCTGTCGTCACAGCTAAACAAGACGGTTTGAAAATATCAGGAATTAGTGCTTCTCAGAAAATGGCCCAAACTGACTGGCCCAGAATTGAGCAGTATGTTGAACGTTTTTACAAAGCCGCTGTTCAATACGATGTTCCCCCTGCTTTGCTTGCTGCGATCGCTAGTCGTGAATCCCGAGGGGGTAATATTCTCAAAAATGGCTGGGGGGACTTTCAACATGGATCATACCAAGGGTACGGTATCATGCAGGTTGATAAAAAATCACATACCCCAAACCTGATCGAAGGGCCTGGCGGCCAAGCGCACATTAATCAGGCGACTAAAATATTGGCTACTTGTCGTCAACAAGTTCAACAAAAACATCCCAGTTGGTCAGATGACTATGTGCTTAAAGGAGCTACAGCTGCTTATAATTTTGGACCCGATGATGTTCAAACGAAAGCCGGAATGGATCGAGGAACAACGGGAAATGATTATAGTTCAGATGTGATGATTCGTGCTAAATTTTACGCCACAAAACTCAAAAGCTTAGCACAGTGTAAAGCCCAACAAAATCAGGGTCTTGATCAAGCTGAAACCATTGTTACGCCTCAAGAGCCACAAAAAACCTCGATGCAGAAAATAACGGCTCTTAAAGATACATTTTTGAAAAAACAACCAATACAAAATTTTCAGCTATCTGAGACTCAAAAACTGGCCGTTGCTACGGGCCAAAGCTATGGGGTTGAAGCTTATAAAGATGTAGGAGGGGGACATTATTGGGTCAAGCTCGCTTCTAATGCAGGGGAATGGTATATTTATGACTCTGAGAGAGATGGTCACTGGGATACCTCTTGGGAAGGAGATGAAACAGATACAGAGGGGACAATCACCACCAATCAAGCAGTTGGAGAAATTCATAATACTCCAGGGGCAATTGATTGGAGTAACGGAAGTTTACGAATCAGTAAATATTTTACCGTTGCTGAAGTGACCAAAAATGACCATCGTCGTCGCCCTAAAACCAATAGTGCTGAAGAAAAAAATATTTTAGCTTTAGCAAAAGAGTTAGATAAAATACGAGAAGATTGGGGATCTGGGGTGATCGTTAATAGTTGGTTTAGACCCAGTACCAAATTGGGATACCCTTATGATGTTAACCGTGAGCAACGAGGAGCGACCAACTCACAACATATCTACGGCCGGGCAGCGGATATTCGACCCGCTAAAGGCGGGATCTATGAATTTCAAAAATGGTTAGATCGCAGTTGGTATGGACATCTGGGATGGGGAGCTAAAAAAGGATTTGTTCACCTGGATATGCGTAATGGAAAAGGATGGAAAAAAGGAGGGACCAAAGGAGGTAGATTCCCCTATTAATTATAAATATAGAAAATTGAACATTAAACGCCTAAAATATCTTCTATGATCGAGATAAACTGGCGCAATCTGGGTAATCCATGCAGCCTCATTCAATGCCTCAACGCTTTTATCAATGGCTCACCACAAGGAGATTGGCTATCAACGCCACGGACACCCGTTATGCCTTAGTCGAAGCCAGTTTAATTGGAGTGCTTTCTGCGATCGCCGCCTTAATCCTCAAACAAGGAGTGGGATGGTTAGGGGGGTGGCGTGTCGCTTTAGCCAACCAATTTGGGGCAATCTGGGTACTTCCCCTGGGAGGACTCATTTTAGGTTATTTAGCCGGGTTAATGATCGAAAGCCTATCCCCAACCGCTACCGGGGGCGGTATCACTCAAGTTAAAGCCGCCTTAGCGCGGTATCCCGTGCCTTTATCCTTACGGGTGGCCCTGGTTAAACTCATTGGAACCATTTTAGTGTTAGGGGGAGGTTTAACCCTCGGCCGTCGCGCCCCGACGGTTCATATCGGAGCAGCCTTAGCCGCCCAACTCAGTAGTTGGGTTCCCACCTCCCCGGAACATCGACGACAAATGATCGCAGCCGGGGCAGCAGCTGGACTGGCGGCCGGTTTTACCACTCCTATCGCCGGGGTTCTCTTTGTGATTGAAGAGTTGATGCGAGATGTGTCGGGGTTAACCCTAGAAACGGCTATCGTCGCTTCCTTTACGGGGGCGGTGGTTTCCTTAATTTTGCAATCATCTACCCTAAATTTTCCCTCCTCCTTACTCGAACTACCCGATATTACCTTTTCCGTCTCAGAAATTCCCTTTTATCTCCTCCTAGGCATTTTAGCCGGGGTACTAGGGGCTTTATTTAATCAAGGACTGCTGGCTAGTGTCAGAATACAAAGGCGGTTCAATTTACCCTTATCCTGGCGTATTGCCATCATTGGCATGATTTCAGGCCTGATCATCTCTGTGTTACCCCCTTTCTTTCGGGATAATGCAGGCCTACGCATCTTTTTGGTCACGGGGGAATTAGATGGGAGTCGTATTTTATTAGCTTTCGTGGCTCATTTTTTCCTCACCATTTTGGCCTATAGTTGCAACGCCCCTGGGGGGTTATTCGGACCGGCGCTGGTGTTGGGATCGGCCTTAGGGTATTTAGTGGGAGATTTTGAACAATTTGTGACGGGAACGGGGACTCAAACCAGTTACGCCTTGGCAGGAATGGGAGCCTTTTTTACGGCAGTGGTGAGGGTTCCGGTAACAGCGATCGTGTTTGTCTTTGAACTCAATACCGACTTTAATATAGTCCTACCTTTAATGGTCACTTGTGCGGTGTCTTATATCGTGGCCGAAAGTGTGTCACGGGGTTCTCTTTACGAACATATGTTACACGCTCGGGGTATCTATATCAACGAAGCGGCCACAGCACAAGATTTTCTCTCCAAATTAACGGCCTCTCAGGTAATGCAGTCCGAGGTAGAAACCTTATCCAGTCATTTAACCCTAGATAAAGTGCTGCAAGCCATGTCTAATTCCAGTCATCGAGGGTTTCCGGTGGTGGATCAAGGTCAATTGGTGGGTATTGTTACCCAAACAGATCTGGCGAAATTAAAGAAAGAACCCGGATATACTCCTTTATCGGAATTTATGACCCGACGACCCATTACGGTGCAAGCAGAAGCGTCGTTAAGTGATGTTTTATATCTGCTCAACCGGTATCAATTGTCCCGTCTTCCGGTGACTGAAGGCCATAAATTAGTGGGGATTATCACCCGAACGGATATTATTCGCATTGAAGCCAATCAGTTACAAGGGGATGACACCACTATTAATGAGGTGGTTCCTGATCCTTCGTATATTGCCTATCAGACTCGGGCCCCGTTAGCAGGAGAGGGTCGCATTTTATTACCTTTAATTAACCCTGAGACGGCCACGTCTCTGTTTAAAATTAGTGCAGCGATCGCTCAAGAACAAAACCAAGAAATCGAATGTTTACAAGTGATTACCGTTCCCAAACACAGTGATCCGGCTCAAACTCCCGTGATCACCCAATATAGTCGTCAATTATTACAAAGAATGGAACGACTGGGTCGCCACTATCATCTTCCGGTTCATACTCAAATTCGAGTGGCCCACGATCGCGCTCAAGCTATTTTAGACACCATTCGAGAACGACATATTAATCTGATGGTCTTAGAATGGACTGATAATCACCACAGTCCGGGAGTGTTTTTGATCCGGTGATTGATATTTTAATTCGTAA
>NZ_PRLH01000003.1 GCF_003013815.1 Cyanothece sp. BG0011
ATTGATGGGGCTGATGAGGTTGATCCTCAAAAAAATCTAATTAAGGGCGGTGGCGCAGCCCATACTCAAGAAAAAATTGTCGATAGTTTAGCCGAACAGTTTATTGTGGTGGTTGATGGCGGTAAACTGGTGGATAAGTTAGGGTCAACTTTTTTATTACCGGTTGAAGTCATTCCCAAAGCGGTTGTTCCTGTGATGCGAAAATTGGAACAATTAGGCGGAAAACCAGAATTACGCATGGGAGTCAAAAAAGCCGGTCCCGTGGTGACAGACCAAGGTAATTTAGTGATTGATGTCAAGTTTGACAGTATTGATGACCCTGCTACTCTAGAAAAAACCATTAATAACATTCCTGGTGTCCTCGAAAATGGCTTATTTGTTGGGGTCACTGATGTGGTATTGGTGGGTGAAATTATTGATAATAAGCCTGTCGTCCGAGAACTTTAACAAACTCTTATTACCAGTTTAGGGGGACAATGATGATTGTCCTCTTTTTTGTTTAAATAACTACTGACTGCGAACATCTTGATACAAATAAAAATTAAAGACATCAAATAAACCCCCAACCATGGCACAAGTTACGCCAATGGTTAACATTCCTTGTACCGGATATCCTTCCCCAAAGGTAGACAGAAAGGATAAAACAAGTTCTTGTCCCATTTGACCCAATACAGCAATCCCTGGAATATAACTAACGGTTAACAATGTCCCTAGCATTCCCCCTAGAAACAACAGAGGGGTGACAAAGCTCAGTAATACGCTTAACAGAAGGGAACGAAATAAATTAGACACAGTGGTCATCTCCCAATTAATACAGCCGAACAAATCAAAGATGGTGATTTGTTATATTTGCTCTTCTTTTACAATAAGTTGTTTTTGTTTGTCTAGGGGCTAATGTCACAAAATCTTAAAATTTTATTAAAAAACTTGGTAAATAGCAATTAAATGATAGGTAAATTCGGCTATATTCCTACATTTCGTCGAGTTACGCAACTTTAATGTAAAATTATATTAAGTTTTGTTTGTGAATGTAAAGAAGATAGGGCATTAGGGAATCAGCCCACTCGGGATTCACTCTACCCCAAGAAGGAGACAAACAACTGGGAGAAAATCTTAAATTTTCAATAAATTTATAACAGTTTTGTTTTAATCAAGGAACTTTACACTAAAATTTTATCAATCCTTATTTGACTTATTTAAATAAATCTTTATGTTTTCGACTCCATCACAATGGTTTTCTTTTAAGCTTGCTTTAGGCTGTGGTAGTGGCTTAATTATGACTCTTTATAGTTTAATTTTGCTCAATTTAGTTTATAACGATAATTTAACGGCAAAGAATAGACTAACATCTGCCCAACTTCAACAAGAAAAAAATTGTCAGTCTGCGACGGTTGACTCTTCTGCTGACTACTCCAAATTAGGACTAAGTATTCATTCTTCTCCTGAAGCGATGGGAAGGGTTTTTTCTAATAATCCTTTAAACCTACAAGACTGTTTAAAGGGGGTTATTTCTAATCATAAACAGCCATTAAATATCTCACCCACCACATTGCCTGAGTTATGGAAAGCAGCCGAAAAAGCTAGTCAAACTGTTGCTAAACCGTTTCCCTATATTCATGAAAGTGCGAGAGCCGCGAAAGTTCCCATCTTTATGTATCATGATATTCTGCCCAAAAAAGAAGTCTTTTTTGATGTAACTCCCGAAGAATTAGAAAATCATTTTAAATACATTCGAGAACAGGGTTTAACCCCCATTAGTCTTGATTTTTTATTAGAGCATTTACAAAAAGGAATTCCGCTACCTGATAAACCCATTTTACTCAGTTTTGATGATGGTTACGGCGGCCATTATGACTATGTTTATCCTTTATTGAAAAAGTATAATTATCCGGCTGTTTTCTCAGTTTATGTGACGAAAATGGATGGAAAAACAGCCCGTTCTAGTTTAACCTGGGAACAATTACAACAACTAGCTGATGACCCCTTAATTACCATTGCTTCTCATACCATTACTCATCCGAGAGATTTAAGAGAATTATCCGATGATGAACTATTTCAAGAAGTAATGATGTCCAAAGAAATTCTAGAAAAAAAATTAGGCATTCCTATTAAATATTTCACCTATCCCGAAGGAAAACACGATGCTAGGGTCAAACAATGGGCTTTGGCTGCTGGTTATAAAATGGCGTTAACCATGTCTAATGAAGAAGAAATATTTGTGGGAGAATCCCCTGATTTATTAAGTATTGGTCGGTTTGGTCAATCGCAATTACAAGTGGTTTCCCCTCAAGCATGGGGCGGTTATCCTGGAGAACATTTAGAGGGTGGATTTAATTTTACGGCCAATATTACCAAACGAGAACATAAAATTGATGGGGTAGAACTCATTATTATTAATGGTGGTAAACCTGGGACTATTCATGCCGATAGTCGTTATCAAGTGCCAGAAATTATGGCAACCAGCGAGGCCGTTGCTGCGGTTGATGGGGGGTTTTTCTCCTTAAAATATCTCGACTCCAATGTAATGATCGGGCCAGTGATGAGTCAAGGGGGAGAATTCGTTCCAGGAAATAAGAGTGAAAATCCCAGATTGAATGGTCGGCCTTTGGTTTTAATTAGTGATCAATGGGTTAAGTTTGTCCCCTTTGATGCAGACAGTCATAACAGTTGGCCAGGGGTTGCGGCTGAATCCGATGACGGAGAATTTATCACCGATGCGTTTGTAGGGGCTGCTTGGTTAGTGAAAGATTCTCTGGCACAACCTTATGAGAGTTTTGGCAATTTATTTGATTTTCATGTGCCTCGACATCGGGCCTTTTGGGGAATTCATCGTTCCGGACAACCCATGATCGGGGTTTCTAAAAACCCAGTTGATTCTATCAAATTAGGCAAAATTTTGCAGCAATTAGGGTTTAGGGATGCGGTTATGTTAGATTCTGGGGCTAGTACCTCTTTAGCCTATGAAGGGGAATCTTTGGTGGGTTATACGCCTCGTCCGGTTCCTCATGTAGTCATTTTATTACCTTCTGTGTCTTCTTTATTGGAAACCACAGAGTAAAATTTTAAGGTAATTCTTAAACAATTCTAAGAATATCTATGTGTAATTACAATGCAAACAAATAAATCTGATTTTCACCAAATTCTTGATATCTTAACAAGCTACCTAGAGAATTTAAAACTAAAATACCAAGTCAAAAGTTTAGGAGTGTTTGGTTCTTTTGTTAGAGGAGAAGCAACAGATAATAGTGATTTAGATTTATTGGTAGAATTTCAAGGGGATGTAACTTTTGATAATTATATGGATTTAAAATTTTTACTTGAGGATTTATTTAAGCGCAAAATTGATTTAGTGATCAAAGAAGATATAAAACCTCAGATTCGAGAACGTATTTTAGAGGAGACGGTTTATGTCTCGTGATCTTAGAGTGTATCTTACTGATATTTTAAATAGTATTGAAAAAATTAAATCTCAAAAAAATGTTGCCGACTATCACTCCAGATAAAATCGATCTTCCGGCAGGAACAATTTTAAAGTTTCCTGGTACTTTAGCCGATTATGAACACCTTTTAAAGCAATTAGGCGATCGCTCAATTCCTCGCATTCGTTTCCGAGATAACCATATTCTACTCATGAGTCCTTTACCTGAACACGCTAATGAAATAGATATCATATCGGATCTAATTAAAGCACTGTTACGCTATCAAGAAAAAGATTGGCAAAGCTTTCATCCTATAACACTGAGGTATGGCAAAAAACCAGGATTAGAACCGGATGCTTGTTTTTATATCGACAACTATCAAGCCATACTGGGAAAACGTAAACTAGATATGAGTATCGATCCGCCACCAGATTTAGCCATAGAAATTGATGTTACTTCTTTTACTGACATCGAAGATTACATTGCTTTGGCAATTCCTGAAGTCTGGATTTACAAAACGAATGAATTACACATTTATCATTTTACTGAGAACCACTATATAGAAACTAATAATAGTTTTATTTTTCCTGATTTTTCCGTCAAAGACATTGTTCCTCACTATGTTGATCGTGCTTGGCAGGTTGGTTCATCCGTTGCTTTGAGAGAATTTAATGACCATCTTCAAACGGTTTTTTGAACCCCTGGAAAATGTCGATGTTTAGCGAAGAATCCTAATAGAATAACCAAAATAATAATAACGGTTCCAATACCTAAATAACTAGGAACCCAAAAAGAGGTTTCAATGTGATTAATTTGACCGGGTTCGAGTTGCCAACTGGTTTGAGTATAGTTAGCATTGGATTCGCTATTTAAGGTACTTTGTTTATCAAGATTGTTCACTCGGAAAGGAGCATTTAAAACAAACTCTAAATTAACTAAAGAACCCGGACTAACAATAACATTTCCTTGGTTAGAAAGTACCCCTAATGCTCTTAAATCAACATCAATATTTAGTTTATTTCGCTCGAAAAATATCCAGTTATTTTGGTTAATGGACATCTCTGCTTTCAGTTGCACTAATTCGGGATTTTCTACTTTTAAACCAGAGTCAATTTTAGAATAATTAGGGTTAAAAAAGTGATTAAACTTATCGGTTAATTCTTGACCATTACTAAAAGGAATTCTGACAATAATTTCTTCATCGGAAACTTTTTGGGCTTTTCCTTGTAATGCTTTGGCGCGACTTTCTAAACTATTTAACCATTGATTGGCTTCGGTTTTACTCAAACTGGTTAACTGTTGGGCTAAGCGAATATGTTGGACAATTTCCCCATTGTGTTGTTCATAGAAATTCACTCCAACATCGTAACGAACACATCCGGTTAATAAAACGAATATACTCAGAATTAGAGGTAAGAATAAACGGTTTAAAATGCCTCTTTTCTTGTGATTTTTGGTCGCTTTTTTTTGCTTACTTACCATTAGTTTACCTTGTAAAATTAACAATTAACTAAGCTGTTGAAATATAAATAGGGTTGGGTTTAGCCTTGCTAAACCCTGACGAGATTTTGTTTAATTCTTATTCCTCATTCCAGTCACCATTATTGGCTGAACTTCCTCCACTGACGGTAACTAAGTCAATTTGTTGCCGATAATAATCGACACTTTTAACCTCAACTTCCACTTCATCTCCTAAACGATAAGCAATATGATTTTTGCGCCCAACTAGACAGCCATGACGGGAACGGTATTCATACCAGTCGTCTTTTAGAGAACTCACATGAACTAATCCTTCTACTAATAAATCTTCGATTTCTACAAAGAAACCGTAGGATTGAACCCCGGTAATTAATCCTTTGAAAACTTTACCGGTGCGTTCCTTCATTTTTTCAGCTTTTTGTAGTCCTTCGAGGTCTTTTTCCGCTTCTTCGGCAGTTTTTTCGCGATCGTTGAGATAGGTGACTAAGAAGTGAAATCGTTCTTCTAATTCTTCTTGCATGGCCGGGGGTAAAACATTCCAATTAATGTTACCATGACAGCTACTACTAAAGAGATTAACCCCTGTTTTAGTTTGTCGGGTACGGCGATCGCGTCCATCACTAAACACTAATTTTAAGACCCGTTGAATTAAGAGATCAACATAGCGTTTACCTGGGGCAATACAATGGGTGTAACAGTCCTCATAAGCGAGGCCAAAATGAGAACCGGGATGACTATTATATTTAGATGATTTTAGGGTTTCATGGAGTAAATAACTGAGAACATGAACATGGGAAGATTTCCCTAAAGTTTGGGTTAAATTGTAGTAATCTTGGGGGGTGATTTCTTCTTCTGATTCAAGGGACGCTTCTAACCCTAAATTTTGGGCTAATTTGAGTAAGTCTTCTAACTCTTCCCAGTCCGGTTCAGGTTGAGTACAATAGATTCCTGGTATCCCTAAAGCCTGAATGTGGTTAGCGACAGCTTTATTGGCTAACACCACTAACTCGGTCAACAAAGAACGAATGGGAGTTCGAGAGGAGGCAATTAAAGTCCCGATTCTACCCTCATCTTGATAAGGCGATCGCGGTTCTAATTGTAGTTCAAAACCCCCTCGTTGTAACCGTTGGGCCTTGACTAGGGGACTGAGGGTAAAGAAAAGGTGTTTAAGTTTCTCGGCCAGAGGTTGTTGATCATCGGGGACTTGTTCTAAGTCTGCTAAAATCGATTGCACTTCGGAATAGGTGAGTTGCCGATCGACACGAATGACGGTCGGTTCAATGCTGTATTCTTGCAGTTGACCATTTTTATCAAACGTCATGATCACTGAAACACTCAAAAAGTCTTGATCCGGTTTCAAGGAATAACGTTCGGTGACGGCTTCGGGTAACATGGGTAAGACTTTTTTCCCTAGATAGACCGTGGTTCCCCGTTTTTTAGCGATTTTATCCAGTACAGAGTCCGGTTGAATATAGTGGGCGATATCGCTAATATGGACAGCAAACTGCCAGTCATTGTCTTCTGTTTTTTCCAGGGTAAAGGCCGTTTCGATAAAGGGTAGACAGTCTCGTTCCGTCTCTTCAGTCAAGGTAAAGGTGAGGACTTCACGCCAGTCGGCCCGTTTGTCGATGGTTTCGGGATCAAAGGTGGTGGGTAGTTCGTTGGCTGCGGTTTCTACCGCTTCGCTGAAGGTTTGGGAAAGATCGTGTTTACAGCAGACAATATCCGTATCGGCAGCTGCTTCTGCATCGCTGCCTAAAATGCGGGTGACTCGTCCCAGGGGGGGGTGTTCCCCGATGGGATAACGGACCACGGACACATGGACTAGATGATCCACCGCTGCCTCTAAGTTCCCCCCATTTTGTTCTAGCATTAATTCAAAGAGTAAGCGATCGTCAAGGGGAATGGCTTGATAGGTTTCCTCTTCTTTTTTGACTTGGGCCAATAAAGAGGGGTTGGCCCGTTCTAAAATGAGTCTCACTTCTCCTTCCGGGGACCGGCGACGGGTTCCTTCTTTAATGACTTTGACTAAAACGCGATCGCCGTTCCAAGCGTTACTTAGATGGAGTTCTCTAACATAGATGTCTTCTGCATCTTCTTCGTCTTGGATAGCGAAGCAAAACCCCTTACTCGAACAGCGTAACTTGGCTTCTACCACATCGTCTTCTTTAACCCGACGATATTTACCCCGTTCTTTTTCTAGGATGCCAACTAATTCTAATGCGTCTAGGATGATTTGTAATTTTTGGACGCTTTCTTCGTCTTCACATCCTAATTTTTTCTCTAGGAGTTTGGCCGCCACCAATTTGTTATCACTGAAGTGGGATAATAATGTAGCGATTGAAAATTCCATCTATAAATAGTCCTTGCTAAATGTGAGTGAGTTTGATTGATCTGAAGATAGGAAGATAAACACCGGATCAGTTGATGAGTAATGCTTTGGTTTAAACTTCACACCCCAGTCTTATTGGTTAACTATCTAGGGTTAAACCAATACACTCCCAATGGAGTTTTCCCTAGGAACCTTTAATGTCATGGTTGAGAAGTACGCTTGAGAGGCAAAGAGAGAGTTATATCTTTGGAAAGGGGGACTCTCGTTGTAGACTCGCTTTGCACCAGAATAGACCAATCTAATGAAGCGTTAACTTCTCTTGATAAACTCATCTGATTTATTATTTTACCAAGATAAGGGACATTTTGAATTGAGTTCCCTGTTAGGGGTTTGGTGTGGGGTTTCGGGTGTGGGGTGTCGAGTGTGGATAAGAATTTGTCGTTTACGCTTAATTCTAGACAACTGAACACTGCTATCAAACAAGGACAAGTTGTCGCCAAACTCTCTTAGATTGAACTCAGATATCAAACAATAGGATAGTTTATTTTCTTAGATTATGAATCAGTTAAAACGATTAAAAATTATTATTCAAGGGGCGGTTCAAGGGGTGGGATTTCGTCCTTTTGTTTATCGCTTAGCCACCGAATTAAATTTAAAAGGATGGGTTAATAATTCTGCATCTGGGGTGTTTATTGAAGTGGAAGGAGAGCAAACAAGGTTACAAGACTTTTTAGCTAGAATTCCCCAAGAAAAACCGACTATCTCCCAAATTAACACCTTAGAAACGACTTGGCTAGACCCCATTAACTATACCAATTTTGAAATCCGTCACAGTAGTAGTGGAGAAAAAACAGCCATCGTTTTACCTGATTTATCCACTTGTTCTGATTGTTTACAAGAGATTTTTGATCCTAACAATCGACGCTATTTATATCCGTTTACTAATTGTACTAATTGTGGGCCTCGTTACACTATTATTGAAAAATTACCTTATGATCGCCCCCACACCACCATGAAAGCTTTTACTATGTGTGAACGCTGTCAAGAAGAATATGAAAATCCCCTTGATCGGCGCTTTCATGCCCAACCTAATGCTTGTCCGATTTGTGGTCCAAGGTTAGAACTATGGAATGACAAAGGAGACATATTAGCTAATGATAATAGTGCTTTAACTTTAAGTATTGATGCTTTAAAAAAGGGCAAAATTTTAGCTTTAAAAGGGTTAGGAGGATTTCAGTTAATGGTTGATGCTAGAAACACAAAAGCCGTCACCCAATTAAGACGGCATAAACATCGACCTCATAAACCATTTGCTTTAATGTATGCTTCTGTAGAAGCGATTAAAAATGATTGTGAAGTTAATGATCTTGAAGAAACAATCTTAACCTCTCCTCAAGCCCCTATTATTCTCTTAAAACGGAGAAATAATGATCACTTAAGTGTTGAGATTGCTCCTAATAATCCCTATTTAGGAGTCATGTTACCCTCGACACCATTACATCATTTATTACTCCATCAACTCGATTTTCCTCTCGTAGCGACCAGTGGTAATCTTGCCAGTGAACCTATTTGTATTGATGAAATAGAAGCTTTATCAAGATTAAAACAGATTGCTGATTTATTTTTAGTTCACAATCGTCCTATTATTCGTCCTGTAGATGATTCCGTTGTTAGGGTAATGGGAGAAAGAGAAATGATCCTTCGTCGTGCGAGAGGTTATGCACCATTTCCTATACAAATTCATGATAAATCACCAAGAAAAAATAAGGATATTCCTAACATTTTAGCCGTCGGCGGACACTTAAAAAATACTATAGCTATTCTTAAAAAAAATCAAGTTTTTATCAGTCAACATATTGGAGATTTAAGTACAGCAGAAGCATTAAAATCATTTAATCAAGTCATGGAAAGTTTGGAAAAATTATATGATTTTGAACCAGAAATGATCGTTTGTGATGCTCATCCTGACTATGTATCGAGTCAATATGCAAAGACTCAAAATTTACCCTTAATGACCGTTCAACATCATTATGCTCATGTACTTTCTTGTTTAACCAATAATAACTTAAATCCTCCCGTTTTAGGAGTTGCTTGGGACGGCACAGGATACGGTGACGATAACACAATTTGGGGAGGTGAATTTCTTCTCGTTAACGATAATAACTATGAAAGAATAGCTTATTTTCGTCCCTTTAAATTACCAGGAAGCAATCAAGCAGTTAAAGATCCTCGAAGAATCGCATTATCTTTATTATCTGAAGTATTAGAAGAGAAAGAGCAGAAAAAGTTACCTTTTTTAGAAACAATTTCAACCAAAGAATTAAACTTAGTCAAACAAATGTTATCTCGTAACCTTAATACGCCCTTGACTTCTAGTGTAGGAAGATTATTTGATGGCGTAGCAGCCCTGATAGGAATTTGTCAGAATATAAGTTTTGAAGGACAAGGAGCAATGGCCTTAGAATATGCTATTAATGGTTTAGAAATTACGGAAAGTTATCCCTACGAAATTAAAGGTTCAGTTTATCCTTTAGTGATTGATTGGGAGTTAATGATCAAGAGTATTATAGAAGACAAAGTTAATCACATATCTCATCAAAAAATTGCCGCTAAATTTCACAATACCTTAGTAGAAATGATTATTAATATTGCTCAAAAAAGTCAACAAAAGAATATCCTTTTAACAGGAGGATGCTTTCAGAATAAATACTTAACAGAAAGAGCAATTTTACGCTTAAAACAAGCAAACTTTACCCCTTTTTGGCATAATAATATACCTCCCAATGACGGAGGAATTGCTTTGGGACAAATTATGGCCGCCATTCTTTCAAGAAAATAGTTTTGTGGTGTTAGTTTGGTATAATCAAAAGATGAAAGCGTAACCTTAACAAGCGTGGATATTTTTGGAAGTTCAGAACCTGCAAAAATCCTAGTGGTGGATGATCACCCCTTTAGCCGTGTTATGGCAGTGGATTTATTAAGTACCAGTGGTTATTATGTCATTGAACATGATGGTGTTTCCGATGTCTTTGCTACAGTAAGAAACCTCTCTCCCGATCTCATTTTGATGGATATTAAAATGCCGAATTATAATGGCTTTGAAGTCTGTCAAACCTTAAAACAAAATCAAGAGACTCAATCTATTCCTATTATTTTAATGAGTGTCACGGATGATAATCCATCCCGTCTCAAAAGCCAAGGAGTGATGGCCGATGCTTTCATGAGTAAACCCTTAGAAAGTATTGTTTTATTACCCGAAGTAGAACTATTAGTGCAACGAAAACGACTCTATGAATGGCTAGATCAGATACAACAAGTATTATTTTTGATTTCTCAAGCGATTCAAAAACGTTATTCTCCCGAAGGAAAATCAGGAATTCGATTTGATCAATTAGCCCAAGGATTTGGGGAATATCTTAACTTAAATCAGGTACAAATTAGCGATCTCATTTTAGCTTCTCATCTCCATGATATCGGTACCGTTGCCATTCCTGATGCAGTGATGCTCAAACAAGGAAAATTAAACGAAGAAGAAAAAGAATTAATTAAAAAGCACGTTTTAATTGGGGAAGAAATTTGTAAACCCATGCAAAACCGTCGCGGTATTGCCCAAATTATTCGTCATCATCACGAACGGTGGGATGGTAGCGGTTATCCTGATGGTTTAATCGGCGAAAGTATTCCTAAATTAGCACAAATTTTTCAAATTTTAGATATCTACGAAGCATTAACCAGTCAAAGACCTTATAAACAACCTTATAGTCCCCAAGAAGCCTTAAAAATTATCAGCGAAGAAGCCGAAAAAGGATGGCGAAATGTCAAGTTAGTGAAACAATTTGTTGCATTTATGGAAGAAAAAGAACTGGCTTAAAAAAATCTTAAGAGACTTGCGGAAAAAAATGCAATTCTGGGTCAATTTTTTAATATAATTATCATAATTACTCTTGAAAAATTATGATAAGGCATTAGAACTATGGGAGACAAACTTGCAGATATGTTGGAACCCTTGGCCGCGTGGTTCCGTAGTTTAGGCGTACCCGAACCCATTGTTCATTGGGGACACCCAGTCATGATGGGTATTGTTGTGTTAGTGATGGGTAGTTTTACCGCCTATATGGGGTGGCGTAGTCGTTTCGTAACGGACCCGGAAGTTGTCTCAGAAAGTCGCGCTTCTCATCGTCAGTTAGCCCCTTGGGTCTTTCTTTTTGTTACCCTAGGCTATACTGGCGGCGTGCTATCTTTAGTGATGCAACAACATCCTATCTTAAATAGCGGTCATTTTTGGACTGGAACCGCCGTTATCGGCTTAATGGCCATCAGTGCAATTACCCCTTTAATTGGGTTTAATGGAGATCAAAAAGAAGGTTATCGCGCGTTTCATGCTTATTTAGGTGGTGTGGTTGCCATTGTGTTAATTGCTCATGGTATTTTAGGATTAAAATTAGGACTTTCTTTATAGGTTTTTGATTATAAAATAATTCCTATTCCGGTTTCTTAAAAGGGGCCGGTTTTTTATATTCCCCCCACACCCCCCACACCCCCCACACCCCCCACACCCCCCTTTATAAGGGGGGCAGGGGGGGTTAAGGGGGCAGGGGGGGTTAAGGGGGCAGGGGGGGTTAAGGGGGCAAGAGGGATTGAAATAGGCAACAGTCAGTTTTTTTAAACGTTAGTTCCTAATATTTTTCATGAATAAAAAAACAGCAAAAGAGATTATTGAATCTATTTATCAAGCCATTAACAACCGAAATATTCAAGAAGCGATGCAATGGGTTGATGATGATTGTATTTATGAAGATGTCAACTTTTCTAAGACATTTCAAGGTAAGAATTCTGTTAAACATCTCTTTCAAGAATCCTGTGATAATGTTCCCGATGATTTTAAATTTGTGGTGGATGAAATTACCACAGGAGATCCCTTAAAAGTTGGGGTTTTATGGCACGTTGAACTCGATAATATTCCCATTCCCAATGGTAGAGGGGTTAGTTTTTATCGTATCTCAGAAACCACAGGAAAACTAATCTTTGCCAGGGATATTGTTGAACCTCCCCTGAAACCTGGTAAACTCTCTTTTTTGATCATTCGTTTAGTAACCCCTTTAATTAAAACATTGTTAAAACAAGATTCTAACCCACCAAAAATGCAATTAATTTTATCAAAAGTTTTATGGTTTCTCGCAGGAACTTATATTTATATTTTGCTGTGTTCTTCCCCTAATTTTATTTTACCAGGGGAACCGGTTTGGGCTATCCAACCAGAAACTATCAAAGAAGTTATCAGCGAGTCTATTAATTTTTTCTTTGTGTTACCCATCTTAAATACCCTAGGAATTTCTCTTATGAAATCTCCTGTGGTTCATCCGGCCATAGAAGCACAATTTAACTTTGCTGAAGCTTGGATATTTATGTTTTTGCCTTTATTATTAGCCGATAAACGGGTCAGAGATTTCCCAAAATTTGCCCTTTGGACTGTGGCCATGTTTCTAACAAATGTGTTTCTTTTGCCTTATATGGCCTTTCGATTTAAACAACCCACTTTAGAAAAAATAGAAGAACCCCAAAAAGGAATTTTAGACCATATTTTCGGTTGGACAGGGTTAATCGTTGGCATTATTGCTATTGTTTGGTTATTTATAGGACGGCCAGAATTTGGAGATTTCAGCCAAAGAATAGACTATTTCATAACACAATTACACAGTAGTCGTGTGGTTATTGCCTTTGCGGTAGATATGGTTTTATTTGCCATTTTTCAAATAGTTTTGATGGGGGCAGTTATTCCTCCTGAAAATCCCCAACGTCCCTTAAGGTTTATTCCTTTCTTTGGTTTGGCTTTATGGTTAATTGTGTAACAGTGAGCAGTTATCAGTGAACAGTTATCAGTTACTATAAATCATGCAGCATACTGTTTTAATTCATCTAAAGAAACGGCTTCTAATGCTCTGATATGAGTCGCTTCTAAAATGACAGGAGGTGCGACTCCTGCGTCTTTTGCTTCTTGCCAACGGGAGACACATAAACACCAGCGATCGCCGGGTTTTAAGCCAGGAAAATTATAAGCGGGGATGGGGGTACTGAGATCATTTCCTTGCTGTTTAGTAAAGGTTAAAAATTCCTCAGTGACTTGAGCGCAGACAACATGAACCCCGAAATCTTGCCCTCCGGTGCGACAATAACCGTCACGATAATAACCCGTCATGGGGTCACTACAACACAGTTGTAAATCGGTTCCTAATACGTTTTTTGCGTCTGTCATTGTGTAATATCTGGTGATGGTGTTCAGAAAAGTTATCAATTCTACTGTTCCCTTGAAGAAGTCAGAGACGCTTCTTTAATAGCGCGACCATCTCTTAAGTCAAGAATACGACTCACCGCAATGCGATCGCCCGGTTTAACCCCAGAAATCACCTGATAAGATTGACCTTGAATGGTTCCCACTTTCACTGGAACTTGTTTAGCCACTAAACTATCTTGAGACGCTCCAGGTTGAGCTAAAAAGACAAATTTTTGTCCCCCTAAACTACTCACCGCAGTGGTGGGAACCAACACCCCAGGTTGTCTATCCCAGATAACTCTGGCTCGTACATACTGCCTATCCCGTAGACTTCCATCATTACGAAAAGCCATTTTCACGAGAACCGACTGAGCATTTTGATCCACTTGAGGGGCAATATAAGTGATTTGTCCTTGAACCCCTGGACTGCCATCCTGGTTAATTAATTCAACCGGAAGTCCTTGACGGAGACGGTTACGGTTTTCGACAGGAACATTAACGTTGAGATAAAAGACTTGATTATCGGTAATGGTGGTAATTTGCTCACCGATGCTCACACTATCGCCGATTTTTTTCTCATTAAACTCACCAATGACCCCAGTAATGGGAGCTTCTAAGAAATTATACCCTAGGGTCACTGCGGTTGCTCCTTGTTGCCCTTGGGCTTGAACAATGGAAGAACGACGACTATCTACATTCGCCAATGCTTGCTCAACTCGTCTTTCGGCCGCTTGTAGGTTATTTTCTTGCGCCCTGAGTGCTTGTTGAGAAGCATCACGGGTTTTGAGGGTAGATTGCAGTTGCGCTTTAGTTGCGTTGAGGGTCCGGGTTGCGTCGTCGAGGGTTTGGGTGGGGACAACATCTTCTGATTCAAGGAATTTTGCTCGGTCATAGTTTTGTTCGGCTAAGGTTAGCTCTGCTTGTACCCTTTGGACTTCCGCTTCAGTGCTGGCTAAAGTGGCTCTAGCGTTTTCTACGTCAGCTTTGGCGCGATCGCGTTCAGCTTCTCGTTGACGATATTCCGCTTCAGCTGCTTTAAGATCAGCCATAGCTACCTTAAGATTCCCCGTAGCGGCCACTAAATCTTGTTGTTGTTGTTGGGGTTCAATTTCAATTAATCGTTGTCCTTGACTCACCCTATCCCCTTCTCTGACAAAAATGGCCTTAATTCTTCCATTGGTACGACTGGGGGCTAACGCTACCCGTTGTCTGGCTTCGAGGGTTCCCACGTAGGCATTACTATCCACTAAGGTGGCTGGTTCGAGGGTTTGTAACTTCACCTCAACCGGTTGAGGTCCTCTGGCGGTGGGTTCGTTACTGGCGCAACCTGTGGTTAATAGAGAAACCATTAACGCGGTTCCTAACCATTGTTGAGAGCATTGAAGGGGTTTCATGGAACTAAAGTATTTTTGCGATCACATCGAATGTAGCAAAATAAATAGGTTTTAGGTTTTAAGTTTCGTTAATTTGGCAAGGGTAGTCTCAAAAACTACCGAGGTTGATAGTTAAGGGGCCTTCTCGGGTCTGAATAAGCCACCATGCCACACTCTACCATTCGTTGAGTCAGGGCAGTGTAGTTCAGTCTTCCTCCTGTAATTTGGTATTCTGGGCGAGGGTTAGGCAGATGACCCACTGGGGCATCTAAACTATAGTCAAGGCTATATTTGAATTGTATCCATCCGTCTTGGTTGCGCCATCCAATGCGACTGCCAAAGTTATCATAAGCTTCGGTGTCCACTAAGCGGCCCGGTCGGTTGCCGGTTTCAACGAAGATCGGAAACTGAACACTAAAGCCGAATCTTCCCCCGGAATATTGTTTCCAAAGATCGTCTATCACTTTAAGATCCCAACAAGCAATATTTTTTACCTCATCTTGAGGCATCCACCCTTGTCGTTCACGGTTAACGGACCGCAACAGCAAGGTAGTGGTGGTTTCGTTGGCTTCTAGCCATTGTTTTTGTTGTAACTCTTCTTGTAAAGGTGTGTAATCAATTTTGGTTTCTGGAGAGATAAGAGAAGATGGATTATTAGGGGTTTCTTGTCCTAAGACAGAAAAGGTTGAAACACCAGTTAACGCTAAAGTCCATAGTAGTTTATTTAATGGCTTGGTTATTTTTAGCATCGATGATTACACAATGATTGAAATTTGATTGTTATTGGGTAGCCTCTTCTTTATTCTAGCAAGGACGTACAACATAGTTAGACGCGTTTTAAACACTGACTCTCCCCTGCTCTCTGCTCCCCACTCCCTTGCAGTCTCAACTAGAGTTTTCTGCTTAACCGAGTAGTATCACCCCCTCTCGGATACAATAGTTTCTTGAAACAAACCCGATTAGGACTATTTTATGAGTTGGACTCGTCATCATGTTTTAGGGTTAAAGGATTGGACTCCAGAGGAATATGATACCCTACTACAAACCGCTTCTAGTTTCCGCGAAGTGTTATCGAGTCGCACGAAGAAGGTTCCGGCCCTGCAAGGGGTGGTGGTGACGAATCTGTTTTTTGAACCGTCAACCCGTACCCGTAGCAGTTTTGAATTAGCCGCTAAGCGTCTGTCTGCTGATATTTTGAATTTTTCCCCTGGAAGTTCCTCTCTAACGAAGGGAGAAACCATTTTAGACACCGCTAAAACCTATCTGGCCATGGGAACCAATCTTATGGTTATTCGTCACAAACAAGCAGGAGTCCCCCATGCGATCGCTCAAGAAATGGATCGTCTCAAAACTGGAGTCGGTATTCTCAACGCAGGGGACGGCCAACATGAACACCCATCTCAAGGGTTATTAGATTTATTTACATTGTGTTGTTTACTGGATTTTGATAATCCAAGGTTAGAGTTATTAAAAGGGAAAAAAATTGCGATCGTCGGTGACATTTTACATTCACGGGTTGCCCGTTCTAATATTTGGAGTTTAACTGCAGCCGGGGCCGATGTCCATTTAGTGGGACCGCCGACGTTAGTTCCTCAATGGTTTAAAGGGATGCAAAATGAGACCCATGAGGGTCAATTATTCTTAGATTGGGACCTGAAACCTGCCTTAGAAAAGGCTGATTTTGTCATGACGCTGCGTCTGCAAAAAGAACGAATGACGGATTATTTATTACCCAGTTTAAGGGAATATCATCAACAATATGGTATCACTCATCATCGTTTAGAATGGTGTAATTCTGGGGTTAAAATATTGCATCCTGGTCCGGTTAATCGTGGAGTAGAAATTAGTTCAGAATTGATGGATGATCCTGAATTTAGTTTAATTCAACAACAAGTAACCAGTGGGATTGCTGTCAGAATGGCTTTATTATTTTTAATTGGAACGAGTTCTGAAAAAAGTCAATAGTTAAAGTCTGTTTAAGTTGTTGACGTTGGCTGAATTTTAAACCCTAAGCTTTGAGCTTTTTGGATAAAACTATTAATATTCCCTATTCCCCATTCAGTACAAACGGCTATCTTTAGATTATTAGCAAGGTTAATCACTTCTTCATTTTTGATAAAGTGCCTTTTTTTACCTTTTTCCTCCTGAATTTTTTTGGCTTCTTCTAATGTTAAAAAAACACCGTATTTTGAGCCTTGCAAGTAATCTGGAAAAGCGGTTTTTAATTCTGAATATTGAATATTAGGATGATTTTCTACATAATCTTTAACAACAGCTAAAACGAGACGACCCTTACCATATAAATTATCTTTAAATTTGTATTTAGTTCTATCATAATTTCGGCTGATATTTTTAAAGTAGGTTTCAGTTAATACATAAATCTGGTTATCTTCTCCACGATATCGATTAACAGTTAACGCAGCAACAGGAATAGAATCATGAACTAAATAACCTTCTTTTATTTGTTTTTCTAATAATGGGTCAATGCTACTACCGACTAAGACACCAATCCATTTATTTTCTTTTTTGTTAATTTCTTCATTTTCTATATATTTTAAAAGCCGCTCTTTTTGTTGTAAATAATCTTCTAATTGCTCTAAATGAATCTTAGTTAATTCACCAAGTTTCAATTCTATAATTGCATAAGTTTCTTGATTATAAAGAGCTAATATATCAATTCTTCCATCAGTATTTTTACTCCTTCTCCCATCTTTTAGTGTCAATTCTACATCAATAATTTCAATGTCTGAAAAATTATCATTATCTAATAGTAAAACGCTCTCATTTTCTATTAGATATGCTTCCATAGATAATTCACGAATAAATGAATAAGGATTAAGCTTAATATTATTTGCAGTCAAATGTTTTAATAATTGCATAATTGTGTTGATTCTAGAAAATGTTATATAAATCTTATTCTACTCAACTTTTTCTATCAATAAAATACTTAGTTATAAAAATTAATTCAAGAAAATTATCGTTAATGGGGAAATAGATATTATAGAAAAAAGACTCTTTTTAATGATCTGTGCCTAGTTAATTGATATTTCTTTAATCTCTTCCTTTCGATAGACAATAAAAGTTAATCATCAAAACATAAATAAAACTCAAGAAAGAGGTAAATAAATCTTTAAATACGATAAAGTTTGTTTACATAGCACATTTTAAAGCTCGGAGTTTATTATGCAAAAGTATATTTGTAATGTTTGCAATTATATTTATGATCCTGCTAAAGGAGATCCCGATTCTGGAATTGAACCAGGGACCCCTTTTGAAGCAATTCCTGATGACTGGGAATGTCCACAATGTGGGGCTAAAAAAGCTCAGTTTGAACCCTATGAAGCTGACGCAGCCAGTTTAACTGCTTAAGTTTATACTAAGATTATATCTTAGATTTTTAAGCTCCTGCTGCTATACCCAAAGCAGCAGGATAATAGAACAAGAATAAAAATATCTATCTAATGGTAGAGGAAGAAAAATAAATATTGAGCTAAGTTAAAATAAAAAAGTAGAATGATATGTTTAGTTTTGTGGGTTTAACTTTATAAAAATAATCAGTATATGAATTTCAGAGTTTTAATAAAATTACTAAAAGAAACTTTTAAAGAATGGCAAGAAGATGATTCCTCTAGTTTAGCGGCTGCGTTAGCATATTATACCAGTGTTTCTTTAGCACCACTGCTTATTATTGTAATTTCCATTGCCGGGGCTGTTTTTGGAGAAGAAGCAGCTAGGGGTGAAATTGTTAGTCAGATTCAAGGGTTGGTGGGAAGAAATGGTGCAGAATTAATAGAAACAGCGATTGAAAATGCCAATAAACCACAAGTAAGTAATTTTGCTTCTATCATTAGTATTATTATTTTATTATTCGGTGCATCAGGGGTTTTTGCTCAACTCCAAAAATCTTTAAATAGAGTATGGGCAGTTAAAGCTAAATCAGAGGAAGGCTTTAAAAACTTGGTTAGGAAAAGACTTTTATCATTTTCAGCTATCCTAGGGTTAGGCTTTTTATTATTAGTTTCTTTGGTTGTTAGTGCTGCTTTATCGGGATTAAATCATTATTTAAGTGAACTTGTTCCTGGTATTGACTTTTTCTGGCAACTCCTTGATTTTGGCTTATCTTTTGTAGTAATTACAATTGCATTTGGTTTAATGTATCGTTATTTACCCGATGTAAAAATTAGTTGGGATGATGTTAAAATCGGTGCTATTATTACCGCTTTATTATTTACCATTGGGAAATTTGCTTTAGGTTTATACTTAGGCCGAGGAAGTTTAGGCTCAGTGTATGGAGCGGCCGGATCTTTAGTGGTTATTTTGGTCTGGGTTTATTACTCTGCTCAAATCCTATTTTTTGGGGCAGAATTTACCCAAGTTTATGCAAAGCGTTATGGCTCTAAAATTGTTCCGAATAAACACGCCCAATTTATTGATCAAGATTAAAAATAAAAATAACTAACTTCAAAATCTAACTTTTGATAGAGTCTAGCCTCAAAAATATCCCTCCCGATGAGTACAAAGAGGGCAGGTTATTTGATTAATATTATTATATCCCAACTATTAATCTAGATTCTCGAGTGAGAATAGTAAAAGTAACGATAATTCGCCTAATTATGCAGACAAAGTCTTTACTTTGACAAACTAGAAAAAAGAAATAATCAAAGCTTTGCGATTGTTTCTTAACCCTGAAAAGAGCAAAAAAGGAAACGTTGGGATTAATCCTTTACTTACATTAGACATTAGATATACCAATATGATGCTAAATTCAATTGTAACTATTAATGAGATTTGGCTCGCCCAAACTCTAAATGAACCCCCCATAGAAACGTTAGAAGATGCTGCATTAGTGTTTAGTGGTCCGCAGTTTTTCACGTCCTTAATTGCCGGGGTGGTGTTAGCCTTTGCCTTTCAATTATTATTAACTAATCTTGGGGTAGCAGCAGGGATTTCCTTTGCGGGGGGTTCCTCATCAAACCATCAGACAAAAGACGATCATCACGGTTTAGGTCATACTATTCAAAAAGTGAGTCTGATCCTAGGGTTAGGCACCTTAATCAGTGTAACCGTTGCCCTATTTTTCGCTTGTTTGTTAGCCATTAAACTCAGTTTATTTGTCTCTCCCCTCTCAGGAGCGATCGTCGGTTTAGTGATTTGGGGAACCTATTTTTCTTTAATGGTTTGGATCAGTTCAACCACCGTGGGTTCTTTATTGGGTTCAGTGGTGAACACCGCAACCTCTGGTTTTCAAACTATCATGGGAACTGCCACAGCAGCCTTCGGGGCCAAAGCCGCCAGTAAAAAAGCCGTAGACACAGCAGAGGCCACTGTCGCTGCCGTACGGCGCGAAATTGGAGACGCGATCGATCCGATCACCTTACGGGAAAATGTCGAAGATTACCTATCTACGTTACGGCCCCAACCCCTCAACCTCGATAAACTCGCCTCAGATATCGAAAATCTCATCGACGAAGAAGACTTACAAAACATTGGCTCAAGGGATAATTTACCCAACATCGATCGCCAAACCTTCATCGAGTTAGTGTCCAACCGGAGCGATCTCTCCCAACAAGATATTAACCGCATCGCCGATAAACTCGAAACCGTCTGGGAAAAAATTACGAAAAAATTACCCACTCAACAAGACTCCCTCACAGAAGTCACAGACTTTATTAAATCAGCTACCAAAGAGCAACTCTTAGGGGGTGAATTAACCCAAAAATTAGAGCGTTTAGTTGAAGAGATGCGAAAACGCCGAAAATCAGAAAATCCCAGTATGCTCTCTCGCTCTGTGGCCATGGGTTTAAATAGTCTCATGGGAATGGTTATGGGACGAACGGATTTATCTTCAATAGATATCGACCAAATCGTTGACCAAATTAACGAAATTAAAGAAAAACTCACAGAACAAAGCGATAAACTCGCCCATCGTTTAACCCCCAGCAATGGTAATGGTAATGGCAATGGGAACGGCCATCATCTCCATGACGAGATTGAAACCTATCTACTCAATGCTTATCCCTGGAACTTACAACCCGGTACCCTAAGCTACGAATTTCAGGATCTTCTCTACGAAGTCCAACCCAACCCAGAAAAAATGGCCAAAGAATTAGAGACCATTGATCGGTCTGAGTTTGTCAGCTTATTGCAAGAAAAAGGGATTTTAACCCAAGAAAAAATCGAAAAAACCGCCAATGTTCTCGAAAAAAATCGCCTCGAAGTCCTTGACACTGCCTATGCTGCGGTTGAAGAACAAAAACGCCGAAAACTCCTCAGTGACGTTAAACGCTATCTTTATAACGCCCCCAAAGAAGACCTTCTCAACCCTGAGAAACTTCAGATCCAATTCAAGCCGATTTTAAGCGATCGCAATGCTGACGAGGGGGAACTAAAACGCCGTTTAGCGCAGTTCGACGTTCCTACCTTTGAACGCTTATTAATCGAACGTCACGACATTGAAGTGGGTGAAACCATTTTTATCACCCCCAAACTCGAAGAGATTCATCAGCAAGTCATCAAAGAAAGTGAAGATCAACAAGCAGCCATTCAAGGAAAAGTTGACCAGCAATGGCTGAAACTACAAACCTATCTCAAAGAAACTGACAAAGAACAACTTCATCCTCAAGCCATTAAACAAGAGTTAAAATTACTCTTAGATGATCCCCAAGCCGGGGCCAAGTTGTTACGGGCCAGAGCTTCTCGCTTTGATCGAGATACCTTAGTCCAGTTGCTCAGTCAACGGGAAGATTTGAGCGAACGCCAAGCTAACGAAATTCTTGATCAAGTTGAGAGTGTGTGGACTACTTTACTGGCCTTACCGAATCAGTTAGCCGGTCAAATCGAAGAACAATATGAGCAAATTGTCTCAGCTATTGCTGATTATTTACGCAGTACCGATAAAGCAGAACTGAACCCAGACGGGATCAAACGGGATTTAACCAAGCTTTTAACCCGGCCTCAAGTGGGATTAGCAGCCATTCGGCAGCGTTTGGGTATGATGGATCGCGATACGTTGGTCCAGTTGCTCAGTCAACGGGATGATTTGAGCGAAGCCGAAGTTAACCATATTATCGATCAGGTGATGGCAACCCTACGGCAAATATTGAAAGCACCCCAACGCATTGCTAAAGAAGCCGTGGCCCAGGTACAACAGTTTGAAACGGCATTAGAAGATTATTTACGATCAACCGATCGCCAAGAACTCCAACCCGAAGGGATTAAGCGAGATGTACGCTTATTGCTTAACGATCCCAAAGCCGGTACAGAGAGTTTACAAGAACGTTTAGCCTCCTTTGATCGAGAAACATTAGTGGCTTTATTGTCTCAACGGGACGATATCAGCGAAGACGATGTGAATCAGATTATTGACAGCATTTTAGAAGTTCGTAATCAATTCTTGCATCAGATTGATCGGGTTAAACAAAGCATTCAAGCCGCCATTGACCGCATTTTAGATAAAATTCGCCGTTACTTGAATAGTTTAGAGCGTCCTGAACTGAATTATCAGGGAATTCGCCATGATATTCATGAATTGTTTGATGATCCTCAAGCTGGTTTTGATGCCTTGCGCGATCGCTTTTCCCAAGTCAACCGCGATACAGTAGTCGCTATTTTAGAATCACGGGATGATATTTCTCACGCCCAAGCTGAGCGCATTGTCGGGCAAGTTGAACATACCCGCGATCGCATTTTACAACGGGCCGAACGTATCCAACAAACCGCTAAAATGCGCCTTGAACAAGTTAAAGAACAAGCGCAACATCAGGCTAGAGAAACCAAAAAAGCCGCAGCTACCGCTGCTTGGTGGCTCTTCTTCACTGCTTTATTGTCTGGGATAGCCTCCGCCTGGGGTGGAGCGATCGCAGCCGGATAATACCCATTCTCTTTATTTATGACTTAGTCATTGCAACAAGAATAGGGGCGCAAACCTTGCGTCCTTTTTTTCATATTTGTCTATCGGTTTAACTTAGCAAAAATCAGTAGTTTTTCTACCATTCAATCACTCTTTACCAAGGGTTAATTAAAGAAAATCTAACTTCAACCTAGAGATAGATACTAATCAGTAATAAACTTTTTAAACTAGATTTTAGACTTTAAAATAACAGACAGGAGATTTCCATATGCCTGCTACATTAAACGATACAAAACGATCAGCGATTGCCACAAAATTAGCTGATATGCAAGCAATTCAGCAGTTAATTATTGATAGTGAAGAACAGTTACTGAGTCAGTGTAACGAAAAAACCTTAGCGAAACGTCTCGAAGATATGCTCGAAGACGATCGCAAAAATTTAGAAATTGTCAAAACAGCCATTACTCAATATGGGATTCAATCTGAACCCAAAGAAAGCGTACAAGAAATGGTGGAAAAAGCCAAAAACGTTAATTCCCATTCTGAGATGAGTTTGTATGAAAAACTGGCTCATCACGAACTCTTAAAACATGGTCAGATGATGTCTGGGTTAGTGATACACAAAGCGGCTCAAGTGGTTGGCAAAGATGTAGAAGCAGCCATTGCTCCCCTTAATACCGTTAACTTTGAAAACCGCGCTCATCAAGAACGTCTCAAAGGGATGCTTGAGTATGCCGGAACCCAAGAACTCACCGGAGAAGAACCGGATCAAGGATTATGGGGCCGGGTACAGGATGCTGTCGCTGCCACCACCGGACTCTTCGGTAGTGCCGTGTCTCAATCTTCTGAAGGTGAAGACGTGGATATCATGGATTTAATCTTCATGGACCATCAGAAAGTGAAAACCTTAATTAGTGAGATTCGCTCTGCTGAGAATTCTGATGAAATTACCTCTTTATTTGGTCAACTCTATAAAGACTTAGTGGTTCATGCTAAAGCAGAAGAAGAGGTGGTTTATCCTGCTGTGAAATCTTTTTACGGAGAAGGAGATACCCAAGAACTTTATGACGAGCAAGAACAACTCGAAAATATTCTTAATGAAATGAAAAATATGGACAACACCGGCGAGCCATTTATGGAAAAACTGCGTCAGGTTAAGTCCATGGTAGGGGATCATACTCGTCAAGAAGAAAGCACCATGTTTGCTGCTATGCGTAACAATATGTCTGAACAAGAACGCAAACAAATGGCACAGCAATTTAAAGAAAGTAAACAGCAATTGCAAAGCCAAATGTAAATTTTATAAGGATAAAAACAATCATGACTACTCTCAAACAATTTTTTCAAAACATCAAAATTAAACAGTTAGTCATTACTCTATTCGCAGGGGTTTTACTGTTAACTAGCACTGCTTGTAGTAATGGCAAAACGCAAGCAGCCACACCGTCTCCGGCTTCTGGTTCACCCAATGATATCGGTCGTCCTCAACCGGGCCAATCAATCTATCCTACTAGCGATGTTCAAAGGGGACAGGATACCACCGCTTCAGATATGAAAGCGAAGCAATTAAAAGAAGAAGCTCAAAAACGCAATCAGAAGGTTCAAACCCCTCAAGGATTAGTCGATGAGCTAACCCCTGATCAATCTGTCCCTGAGCAAGCGAAAGACTTGGGTAAGTCGGCACAAGAAGCTGCTAAAAATGCCACTGAAAATACCAAAAAAGCCGCTAAAAATGCTGCTGAAAATACTAAACAAGGATTAAGTAATATCAAAGAAAATACCCAAAATATGGTTGATCAAGCAACCGATGCCATTAAGTAATTAAAGATTCTCTAACTCCCATTGCTCAAACTAGGATAGCCTAAGGGCTATCTTTTTTTGTAGGCTCGTTCCTACCCCCCCTGCCCCCCTTATAAAGGGGGGTGTGGGGGGTGTGGGGGTTAGGGAATGGGGAATAGGCAAGGGTTCTCCCCCTAACAAAAGGGGGAGTTAGAGGGGGTGGCCATAGTGTTTATTTTTGACTGTAACTCATTGAGAATTAATTCTCTCTAGTCTTTTGGTTAGTTTTTCTGTAAGGCGTGCAAGATGTCAGTATTTCTACCCTTGTTGAAATTTGCTATATAATCTTGTGCCAACACTGTGCAAAACAATGGCTTTTTTAAAATCATCCCAACGAAATAAATTTTTTTCTGTCTACTTCTTAAAAACTACTTCTTTAGAAAGTTAAAAATTGCTCATCAATTCATTAAAGTAGAAACATAGCAAGCTAGAAAGTTTGACATCGGATGAGTGTTTTGTCGTTGTGGCTCATAGTTGGATATCGAAGAAGAGCGACGTCAGATATCCGAACGGTGTTAATGCCTTTCCTTTTTGTCACTCAAGTTGATGGGTTGTGGAGTTTTTGTCGCTTCCTCCACTTAACGGCTACCGAGGGGAGATTCAACCCTCCATCAGAACGATCCGAGGTAGTCGACCACTTTTTTTTAGCCTTGCTGAATCAGCCATTTAATTTTAGAATTTACCAATTATTAATTAAGTAATTATTAATTAATATAATAATATTTTATCGCAAAAAACAATGACCCCTTCAGCTTGTCTCATTTTTAATCCCGTAGCTGGCCAAGGTGATTCTGAGCAAGAATTAAAGCAAATTCTCTCTTTATTGACACCGGAAATTGACCTTGATATCAAAAACACCACCAAAGAAATCGGGGCCGATGAATTAGCGCATCAAGCCTTAAAAGAAGGAGTAAAGATTATCATTGCTTCTGGAGGAGATGGCACCATCTCAGCAGTAGCAGGGGTTTTAATTAATACGGATGCCCGTTTAGGAATTATTGCCAGGGGAACAGCCAATGCGTTTGCTTCGGCTTTGGGGATGCCTGATACCATTGAACAACAGTGTCAAACTATTTTAGAGGGCAAGACAAAAGTCGTTGATACGGCTCTATGTAATGGTAAACCGATGATCGTCTTAGCTGCCATTGGATTAGAAGCTGATACCATTAGCCAAGCTGAGCGAGAGATGAAAGATAATTTAGGTCAACTTGCTTATATTCTTTCTGGGGTTCAACAACTTCAGGCGTTAGAACCCTTTGAGGTTAACATCAATAGTGAGGAGAAAAATATCCGTTTAGATGCGATCGCTGTGAGTATCGCTAATGCTGCCCCTCCCACTTCATTTCTGGCTCAAGGAGCGGCTCAAACCATTGCTGATGATGGCTTACTCGATGTTACGGTGATGACATCTGATAACCTAGCCGAAACGGTGGCCACTTCCTATCATTTACTTCAAAATGCACTGTTGAACAATGAAGCTGAACATCAAGATATTACTTATTGGCGGACTAAACAAGTTAAAATTACCACCGAGCTACCTCTACAAGTAGCCATTGATGGAGATGTGGTTTGTCAAACCCCTCTAACCATTGAATGTAAGCCGAAAAGTTTAACTATTTTTGCCCCACCTCAACAAGCCGACGAATTAAGCAATGAAGACATTCAAACATTACCTAATTCATCAGTTGTGGACTCCAAGGAACAATCATCAAGCCACTTATCTAATTTAAGAACAACTTTTGCCATATCGGGAGTGATTGGCGGATTATTAGTCTTTCTATGTTTAGCTTATTCTCTGATGGTCTATCATCAATAGTGAAAGACAATTGTTTATTCGTCACTGTTCTCTGTATCTGGCATATTTTCTAACATACTTTGAATTAAATCATACTGAGTAAAATATTTATTCCCTTGCCAATGTTCCCAAGCTTCAATATGTTTCATTCTGAGGGCCATTTCTAAAATAGATAATCCTTCCTCATGAATAGTAACGGCAATTTCTTCGACTTCAGGTAAGGGTTGTTTCGATTTTTCTTCCATATAAGCGGTAACTGCTTGGTCTTTTTCTTCGTCAGTTTCGTATTGACTAATAATCGTATTAATTTCTTCTTCTAAGGCTTCAGGACTATGCATAATAATATCATCCCGATCAAAAAATTCAGAAAAAGAATTAGGGGGTTGAGGGGTTTCTTCAGGAGAACAACCAAATAATTTATTAACAATGGCTAAGCGAGTGGGTTCGGCGGCACGCCAATTCAGTCGAGTATTAAAAAATTTTACCCCTTCTACCACTCTTTGAAACGATCGCACTTCTAAGATCATCAAATCATCATTAATAAATTGAAAATAACCTAAAGGAATAGGACGATTTTCTTTCGGAATTTTATTATAAGATTGTTGAAAGCGGATTTTTTTGGCTTCTTCGTCATATAACCAATACCAGCGATCGCTTTTTTCATAATATTTCATACATTTTAGCTTTTCAAACACCCCTAACACCGTTTTTTTATTCGTCACGTGATAATAAAGTCGAGCCGGTTGATAAGGTTCCCCTGTAATATTTGTGATCAGATTTAACTGGGTTTCTGTTGCTGTCATATTTACTAACTGTAATTAAAATTAAACCGATTATTTCTATGCTAATTCATAGTTATCATCCTTATCTTAAAAAAAGCTAAAATACGCATTTCTTAAGGTTATCTTTGTTAATCAACTTTGATTCTAAAGAAAAACAAAAGATCCTTAAATCTGTTATAAAAAAACCAATCATTTTTAAAAGTTGGCCTTACCGTAATTAGATAGGTAATCGTCTAACCCATCAACCATTGTGAAGATTCCAAGTAACATTATCACCTTACTCGTTGGTATCGTTATTACATTAGCGAGTCTCTGGTATGGTCAAAACCATGGCCTGATGCCAGTGGCCGCCTCTGAAGATGCCAAACAGGTAGACAATATATTCAACTTTATGATGACCATTGCAACGGGACTGTTTCTCTTGATAGAAGGGGTCTTAGTTTATACGGTCATTCGATTTCGTCGGCGTAAAGGAGACAACACTGACGGGCCTCCCATTGAGGGGAATGTGCCCTTAGAGATTCTTTGGACAGCTATCCCCACCATTATTGTCTTCATTCTTGCCCTTTATAGCTTTGAAGCCTATAACAGTATGGGAGGACTCGATCCGGTCATTTCTAAAGATAACCCTCCCCAACAAATTGCTATGGGTGGCCATCACCATCAAATGGCCTTAGGCATTGGTAACGCTTCAACAGAGGACAACCCGGCTGTGATGGTGGATGTCAAAGCCATTCAATACGCCTGGATTTTCACCTATCCTGAAACGGGAATTGTTTCCGGTGAACTCCATGTTCCCATTGATCGCCCTGTACAACTGAATATTGATGCAGGGGATGTGCTTCATGCCTTTTGGGTTCCCCAACTGCGTTTAAAACAAGATGCTATTCCTGGCCGACAAGCCGTCTTAGCCTTTACAGCCAACCGTGAAGGAGATTATCCCATCATCTGTGCCGAACTTTGTGGCGCTTATCATGGCGGTATGAAATCAGTGCTTCATGTCGATAGTACAGAAGCTTACGCCCAATGGGAAGAAAGCAATAAACCCGTACAAGAAGCCAACATGGGAGAAACTGCTATGGTTGACCCCACAGAAATGAGCGATCGAGAATTTCTCAGCCGTTATGCCGAAGATATGGGCATGAATCACCAGATGGTGGCTGAATTAGCCAGTAATCATGCTGATCACGCTTTTTAAATCTGAGAGAAGTCTCAAGCTAGAAAGAGGAATAAACAGATCCTTGGTTTGAAACCTAGATACAAAAAGCGTTTTACTTCTGACTTCTAACTTCTGACTTCTGACTTCCCCTTTAGACCCCTGACTCAATGTCTTGTTGTGTACCTCTTTTGCCAAGTCTATCGTAATCATTGATAAACCTTATATGACAATCACCGTCGAATCAACCCACATGGAACATCAACAAAGGAAATGGACGGACTATTTCACCTTTTGTACCGATCATAAGGTGATTGGTATTCAATACTTAGTTACGTCTTTTGCGTTCTATTTCATCGGTGGGGCTTTTGCTGAAGTGCTTCGCACAGAACTGGCCACCCCCGATCCCGATTTCGTTACCCCTGCCATGTATAACCAGTTTATGACCCTACATGGCACCATTATGATCTTTTTATGGATTGTCCCGGCCGGGGCTGCTTTTGCCAATTATTTGATCCCCCTCATGATTGGGGCGGATGATATGGCCTTTCCCACCCTCAACGCAGTGGCTTTCTGGTTAACCCCTCCTGGCGGTATTTTGTTACTCCTCAGTTTCTTTGTGGATGGTGGGGCAGCCCAAGCGGGTTGGACTTCCTACCCACCCCTGAGTCTCATCAGTGGGGTGTGGGGCCAAGAAATATGGATTTTAAGCGTCCTATTGGTGGGGACATCCTCTATTTTGGGGGCGATTAATTTTGTCACCACCATCTTTAAAATGCGTATTAAAGATATGGATTTGCACAGTATGCCTCTGTTTTGTTGGTCAATGCTGGCAACCTCTGCTTTAATTCTTTTATCTACCCCTGTATTAGCTGCTGCTTTAGTTCTTTTATCCTTCGATTTAATCGCAGGAACTAGCTTCTTTAACCCCACAGGAGGAGGCGATCCGGTGGTTTACCAGCATATGTTCTGGTTTTACTCCCACCCTGCGGTTTACATCATGATTTTGCCCTTCTTCGGTTTAATTTCCGATGTATTACCGGTTCATGCCCGTAAACCAATTTTCGGTTATCGTGCGATCGCTTATTCCAGTTTAGCTATTAGTTTCCTCGGTTTAATCGTTTGGGCCCACCATATGTTTACCAGTGGTACCCCCGGCTGGTTAAGAATCTTCTTTATGGCTGCTACCATGCTCATTGCCGTTCCTACGGGGATTAAAATCTTTAGCTGGTGTGCCACGATATGGGGCGGAAAAATTAACCTCAACACCGCCATGTGTTTCGGTATCGGTTTCATTGCCACTTTCTTAATGGGTGGATTAACCGGAGTCATGTTATCTTCGGTTCCCTTTGATATCCATGTCCATGACACTTACTTTGTGGTGGGACATTTCCATTATGTTCTCTTTGGTGGGGCAGCCATGGGACTGTTTGCCGGGTTCTATCATTGGTTCCCGAAAATGACCGGTAGAATGATCAATGAACCTCTAGGAAAAGCCCATTTTATCCTGCTATTTATCGGCTTAAATATTACCTTTTTACCCATGCACGAACTAGGTTTACTGGGGATGAACCGTCGTATTGCTTTATATGATATTGAGTTTCAACCCTTAAACCAGCTTTGTACTATCGGCGCTTATTTATTGGCTGTGTCTACGGTTCCCTTTGTCATTAACGTCTTCCTCAGTTTAGTCAAAGGAGAAAAAGCGGGCCGTAACCCCTGGCGTGCGTTTACTTTAGAATGGCAAACTTCCTCCCCTCCAGCCATTGAAAACTTCGATGAAGAACCCGTTTTATGGGCTGGTCCCTATGATTATGGTACCGACTCCGAAGGGGTTGACTCCGAAGAAAGCATTGAAGATATGTTAGCCGAAGTGGGAGCTAATTCTAAGTAAGTTTTCTTGTTTTCTGGGCTTAATATTATTAAGCCCCCACTGCTCTTTTTTCAACTGTCATTAAATCATTTCAACCTTTCAATTTCTTATGCAAGGATCAGCGATTCAACAACCTCAAGGAACGGTACCCGAACATAGTGGTCATCACGGCGGCCATGCAGGACATCCCGATCATAGACTGTTTGGTATTGCCCTGTTTTTAGTGGCGGAAAGTTCCATTTTCTTAGGCTTATTTACAGCCTTTATTATCTATAAAACCATTATGCCGGTTTGGCCCCCGGAAGGCACTCCAGAACTCGAATTATTATTACCTGGAGTTAACACTATTATTCTCGTTGCTAGTAGTTTTGTCATGCACAAAGGACAAACTGCCATTAAGAAAAATGATGTTTCTGGGTTACAACTTTGGTTTGGTATTACTGCGGTAATGGGGATTATTTTCCTCGCAGGCCAAATGTATGAATACTTCCATTTAGAGATGGGGTTAACCACCAATTTATTCGCCAGTTCTTTCTACGCTTTAACTGGGTTTCATGGTCTTCATGTGACCTTTGGACTGTTATTAACTCTCGCTGTTTTATGGCGTTCTCGTCAACCCGGACATTACACCAGTGAGTCCCATTTTGGGGTAGAAGCAGCGGAACTTTACTGGCACTTTGTTGATGTCATTTGGATCATTCTTTTTATCTTGGTTTATTTACTATAAACCTTGTTTCACAGAATTGTTAATTACCCCGACTTCTAAAGTTGGGGATTTTTTATATAATATTAGTTGACATTTTAGGAGATAATTAAACCTATGACTGAAATTATTTTTCTAGTTGAAACTGATGATGATGGGGGTTATGTTGCTCAAGCATTAGGGGAATCAATTATTACCCAAGCTGATGATTTAGAAACATTAAAAAAAGAAGTTAAAGATGCTGTTCATTGTCACTTTCCTGATGAAACTTTACGTCCTAAAATCATTCGTCTTCACATTGTCAAAGACGAGGTATTTGCTTCATGAAGTTACCGAGAGATTTATCAGGTCAAGAGTTAGTAAAATCCTTAAAAAAGTTAGGTTATCAAGTCAGTCATCAAACCGGTAGTCATATTCGATTAACGACTCAACAAAAAGGAGAACATCACATTACTATTCCTGCTCATAATCCCTTAAAAGTGGGTACATTAAACGCAATTTTAAGGGATATTAGCAATCACTTTAAACTAAATCGAGATGAATTACTTAATGAATTATTTGGAAAATAAATTATTAATAAGGTTATAAGAAAGACTTACGATTTTACAATGCTTTAGTAGAAAATAAGTTTTTTATGGTTTAATTAAACATGGCTTAACTGTAAACTGATATTGATTATTTTCAACATTATAAGTCGCATACATTATGATATTGAGGAATTTGACGAAGATGTTAAAACCTTAAAAGAAACAGGTTGGTTATGATTATTGTGAGTAATACTTCTCCGTTAAGTAGTTTGGCAAAGATTGATCGATTAAATTTATTACAGATGAATTAATTTCACAAACAACGTTTAGAGTTAGCAGTGAACTATATCATTATATTCTCAAAGAAGTTAATGAAAATGATAAATAATAATTGATAATAAGTGTTAATTCATAAAATCTGAAGAGAACGACGATGAGGTGGAACCAAATAAATTAAATAAGTTTTTCCTGACTCATTGGCAATATCTAGAACACATTGCAAATTTTCACCATAACTAATAATTCCTTCTTCGTTGTAAGCAATATATTGATTTTTATACAAATCTAAACCCATTTTTCGGTTAGCATTTAACCATTTAATACTTTTCTCAGCCTGTTCTTTTGATGGAGAATTAGACATAATATAATATCGTACTTCTATTAAACTTTTTAAAATATCACACGAACGACTGACTGCTTCATGAAACCTAGACAAACCTGGACAGGCTTGTTGTTCAATTCCTGCTTCAACCAAGGGAGACGGCTCCTTCTTGTCCACAGGCGTTCACCGATAAGCCATCGGCATTCTTGATCCAACCTTCGATATTTTTTGAGGCGTTGAGATCCCTGTCCATAACTTGGCCACAATTTTGACAATAATAAACTCTTTCAAATAAGGGCATATCTTGTATATTTCCGCAGACTGAACAAGTTTTTGAACTGGGGAACCACCTATCTACTATGGTTAACAAAAAGCCAAAACATTCTTGTTTATAACTCAACAATTCTCGAAAACGATACAATCCTAAATTAGATAAGGCATCGGATAATTTGTGGTTAGCCATCATCCCTTTTATGTTTAAATCTTCTATGAGAATATGTTGATAAGTTTTGGCCAATAATGTGGTGGTTTTTTGCAGAAAATCTTCTCGAATGTTGGTTATTCTTTTATGCTTTTTTCTTAGTTTCTGGTAATATTTAACCGCATTTTTAGATGCAGAGATTCCAGAACGACGGTTGCTGTGTACCTTATTTCTGTTTCTCCATTGTATCTTTCCTAGCTTGGTTTTCGCTTTTTTGATGGAAGATGGAGCCTCCAAGGTGTTTCCGTCACTAAGAGTGGCAAAAGTTTTTATTCCTAAGTCAATTCCTACTTTTTTATGGCAGTGTTTCATCTCAGGTCTTTTACAAGCTGAAACGGCAAAACTTATATACCATTTCCCTGCAGACCTCGATATAGTAAAGGTTTGAGAAACACAGTTATAAGGGATAGCCTCTTTTAATCTGAATGTTCCCAAAGTAGGAATTTTTATCTTTTTTCCCTCCTTGACTAATACCTTACCGTTAGAACTATCTACTGTAAAACTACAGTGATCTTTCTTCTTTTTAAAACGAGGTAAGTCTGCTTTTATTTTAGGCTCTCTCCAACGGGAAAATGCTTTTTTCAAGTCCCTAAAAGCATTCTGATAAATGCGAGATGAATATTTATTTGTCCATAAATATTCTGTTTGCTTTTTAGTAATGTTTGTAAAGACTTTCTTGATAGCATCTAACCGTTTTGAGTCACTGCCAGAAATTTCGGGAATATCCCAGGTGGATTTGAGTAAAGATAAGCCATGATTGTATACAAAGCGAGAAAAGCCAGCACAGCCAGCAAAAAAGCTCTTTTCTTTGTTATTCAGCTTTAATTCTCTCTTAATTGCGTACATGATTAGCTCTTTTGTAATGTTTTGACACTAACTCCTGCTAAATCGGCAAATTCACTTGGTCTATAGTGCATCCTAGACATTCTGTATAGGTATGTCGAGTATTGTACAGGTTTTTGTCTTCTAGAAAAAGCTCCTGATTACAATATAACACCCTATTCCCCTGTACCCCTGATAAGGTACAATGGCTAATCGGAGCTAAATTTCAGATGGCATCAACCGTAGTCGACCGTTAGGTAGATAAGTGTGGACTTGACTCAAATATTCAACACAACCAACCCAGTTATTGGGGTCGTTCATCTGCTGCCCTTACCCACGTCACCCCGTTGGGGAGGGAGTTTAACCGCAGTCATTGAACGGGCCGAACAAGAAGCCACCGCCCTGGCCGCCGGGGGAGTTGATGGTATTATCGTAGAAAACTTTTTTGATGCCCCTTTCACCAAAGAAAAGGTCGATCCGGTGGTCATCAGCGCCATGACATTGATTGTCGATCGCATCAAAAACTTAGTGGTGGTTCCTGTCGGCATCAACTTGTTAAGAAATGACGCAGTAGGGGCAATGGCGATCGCTTCGACCATCAATGCTCAATTTATCCGTGTCAACGTCTTAACGGGTATTATGGCCACGGATCAGGGGTTAATTGAAGGGAACGCCCATGAATTACTGCGCTATCGTCGCCAGTTAGACGCAGATGTGGCCATTTTAGCCGATGTTTTGGTGAAACACGCCCGCCCCCTGGGAACCCCCAACCTTACCACCGCCGTCCAAGATACCATTGAACGAGGACTGGCCGACGGGGTTATTCTCTCAGGATGGGCAACCGGCAGCCCCCCCAGTCTCGAAGATTTAGAACTGGCCACCGCAGCCGCCCAAGGAACCCCCGTATTTATTGGCAGTGGGGCAGATTGGGACAATATTGGTAAATTGATGACAGCAGCCGATGGAGTAATTGTCGCCAGTTCCCTCAAACGTAATGGCAAAATTAGCGAACCGGTTGATCCTATCCGAGTTGCCCAGTTTGTCGAAGCCGCCAAAGAAGTGAGCCTATCTAAAGAAAAAACAAAATCTCAGCAACCTTTAAAGTTGAGATCCTAAGCCCTTGCTAAAATCAAGGATAATTGATTGCTAAATTAAAAAACGATTATGATTCGTAGTAGACGTTCAGTTCCTTGGATTCATCGTTGGTCTCGTCCGATGATTGGGGCGATCGCCATTGCCGGGGCTATTTTAACCGCTTATCTTACCATTACTAAATTAACCGGGGGAGAAGTGGCTTGTGGTGCCACCAGTGATGCCGCCACCATGGCCAGCAGTTGTAAAGGAGTCCTCGATAGTCCTTATGCCACGGTGTTTGGCTTACCCTTAAGTTTATTCGGATTTTTGGCCTATGGTAGTATGTCCGTTGCTTCTCTGGGGCCGTTATTGGTTAAACCTGACAAGAAAAAAAGCGTTAGAAAACAACTCGATGAATGGACTTGGTTGTTCCTCTTAGCCGGGGGAACTGCTATGGCCGTTTTTAGTGGTTATTTAATGTATATTCTAGCCACAGAATTACAATCGGTTTGTTACTATTGTATCGGTTCGGCCTTGTTTTCCTTAAGTTTAATGGGTTTAAGTATTTTTGGCCGGGAATGGGAAGAAGTGGGTCAACTTTTCTTTATTCCTATCGTTGTAGCTATGATTACGTTAGTAGCAACCCTAGGAATTTATGCACCCCTGAAGCAACCCACCAACGCCGATGGCCGTATTCTCATCGAAACCCCCACCACACGACCAACTCCCCCCTATGGTTGGGAAGTCACCACCGAGTCAGGCCCATCAGAAATTGAACTGGCCAAACATTTAACTTCTGTGGATGCAAAAATGTATGGCGCGTTTTGGTGTCCTCATTGTTACGAACAAAAAGAAGTTTTAGGTCAAGAAGCTGCTCAAGAAATTACTTATATTGAATGTGATCCCAGTGGGAAAAATCCCCAACCGGATGCTTGTCAAGCTGCTGAAATTCGATCCTATCCCACTTGGGAGATTAATGGAGAAAAATTATCCGGGGCGCAACTTCCTGAAACCTTAGCCGAAGAGACGGGTTACACAGGACCAACAGACTGGAAATATACCATTCCTGGACGTTAATGATGGGGTAGGGGTTGAATAATATTCAACCCCTACAGGGGTTTTATTTGACAAAATTTCAAGGTAGAAAATGATGCAATTTGGTGAATCGGTTCCTGATAATGCAGAAAATCAATGGCGATATCAATTAGACCGTTTTGTAACAGAAAATAAACAAGATTTAGCAGCCTTAGCCTACGGCTTAAAAAAGGAATGGGAAGATAATAATGATGTTTTAGGCATTGATTTAGAACCGGAACCCCATTTTATTCGTTGTTCTCGTCAATCCTTAGAACAATTAAATCGCAATGTTGAAGGGAAAATACAAGAAATTTTAGGTATTTTTGATAATTATAATGCTCAAGAAGAAGTAGCAATGATTGCTATTAATAAGGGTCAAATTAAATTAATATATTATAAGTCTGATCCTGTTCCGCCTGTTTGTTTTGAGGAAAAAGAATCAGATGTAGATAATTTAATTGAAGAACTTGAAACTACAATGAAAGCAATAAAATGGTATTAAATCTATAAAAGATAATTCAACTCAAAAATTAGGTGTTATTATTATGAACTCAAATAATATTCAATATGTATCAAACGAACAAGGAAAAACCGTTGCCGTTATTGTTCCTATTGAAGTATGGCGTGAGATAGAATCAGAAAAAGAAACCGCTTACTTATTGAAAAGTCCAAAGATGAAACAGCGTCTTTTAGAAGCTAAAAACCGTCAAGATGGTATAACATTAGAGGAAGTCTGTGAAAAACTTGGAATTTGATGCTGATGCTTTTGAAGACTTAGCTTGGTGGGTTAAACATGATCGTAAACAAGCGTTAAAAATCATAAAACTTATACAAGAAGTACAACGAAACCCCTTTGAAGGTATTGGTAAACCAGAAAGATTAAAACATGATTTATCGGGTTGTTGGTCAAGAAGAATTAATCAAGAAAACCGTTTAGTTTACCAAGTTTTAGATAATAAAATTAGAATTCTTGCCTGTCGATATTATTATTAATTATCCTGGGGTAAAAAATCAAAGTCTAGAGTTTCTTTTGTGGTAAAAGGACTTATATTAGGAAAATCTTCAAGGGGTAAACCTGTTTCTATACTTGCTTGTTTCACTGCATATTGATAACATTCGTCAAAAACCTCCTCATAATAACGTTTTAAACTCGGACTTGTTTTGAATGTTTTGGTTAAACGACGGCGATGTTCAAAAATAGAAGATAACCAACTCCTTGAACGTTTTTGTGGTTGATATTTATATTTTAATAAGTGCATTAATACCACAATCAGATTACTTTCAAGACTATGTTTTTCACTTCTTCCCATTGCTTCTATTTCTTCAATTAAATTATCATAATCTAAATTCTCAAGTTGACGATTTTTTAAGAGTTCTGCTGTTGTTTCTAACCATAAACAAAAATCCTCTTCATAAAGGGTAGCCTTATCTACATTTATATTAGTTGTCATAATCATTAAAACCTCTATTTTTCAGCTTAACTCTATCTACAATTATGGCATAACTGAAACTAATGACACTCATATTAATCAACTTTTTTAACCCCTATAATATAAGTCTATCAATTCTAAATTCGCGCATTCTAAATTCTAAATTCAACATATCCCCGATGATATGGCACAATTTAACAAGGATAACGATTAACACACCCACTTTTATTGTCCATGACCGCAAACATACCCGAACTACCCACCCAATACGACCCCAAAACCACAGAAAGCAAATGGCAAGACGCATGGGACACCCATCAAGTCTTTAAAGCAGACAACAGCAAAGACGGGAAAACCTATTGCATTGTCATCCCTCCCCCCAACGTTACCGGAACCCTTCACATGGGCCATGCGTTTGGTGATTGTCTCATGGATGTATTGGTGCGCTATCATCGGATGTGTGGTTATAACACCCTCTGTCTTCCTGGAACCGACCATGCAAGTATTGCAGTTCATACGATCTTAGATAAACAGCTAAAAGCAGAAGGTATCACCCGTAAGGATATTGGACGGGAAAAATTCTTAGAAAAAGCGTGGCAATGGAAGGAAGAATCTGGGGGTAAAATTGTTAACCAGATGAAAAGAATCGGCCTGTCTGCTGACTGGTCACGGGAACGGTTTACCCTGGATGAAGGATTATCAAAAGCAGTAAGAACGGCCTTTGTAAAACTCTACGAAGCGGGATTAATTTATCGGGGTAATTATTTAGTTAACTGGTGTCCTGCTTCTCTCTCTGCTGTGTCAGATGTAGAAGTAGAAAGTAAAGAGGTCGAAGGTCATTTATGGCACTTTCGTTATCCCTTAAGCGACGGTAGCGGTCATGTTGAAGTAGCCACCACCCGACCAGAAACCATGTTAGGAGATACAGGAGTAGCGGTTAATCCTAATGATGAAAGATACAAAAATTTGCTCGGAAAAACCATAACATTACCTATAGTTGGGCGAGAAATACCTATCTTTGCTGATGAATTAGTTGATCCTGAATTTGGTACAGGTTGTGTTAAAGTTACACCTGCTCATGACCCTAATGATTTTGAGATGGGAAACCGTCACAAGTTGCCGTTTATTAATATTATGAATAAAGATGGGACACTTAACGAAAATGCAGGAATATTTGAAGGACAAGATCGTTATGTAGCCCGTAAAAATGTCATTAAAAAGTTAGAAGAAGAAGGCTTTTTAATTAAAACAGAAAAATATACTCACACCGTTCCTTATAGCGATAGGGGGAAAGTTCCTGTTGAACCCTTATTATCCACACAATGGTTTGTCAAAATTGAACCCTTAGCCCAAAAAGCCTTAAAATGTTTAGACGAAAATAATTCCCCTCATTTTGTACCCCAAAGATGGGAAAAAGTTTATCGAGATTGGTTAGTTAAACTAAAAGATTGGTGTATTTCCCGTCAATTATGGTGGGGTCATCAAATTCCTGCATGGTACGTCATCAGCGAAACCAATGGAGAAATTACCGATAACACCCCTTTTATTGTGGCGCATTCAGAAGAAGAAGCCTTAGAAAAAGCCAAAAAAGACTATGGTGATAACATCAAATTAGAACAAGATCCCGATGTTTTAGATACTTGGTTTTCTTCCGGTTTATGGCCCTTTTCAACCTTAGGCTGGCCCGAAAATGCCCAAGATTTAAACACTTATTATCCTACCAGTACCCTTGTTACTGGATTTGATATTATCTTCTTTTGGGTGGCCAGAATGACCATGATGGCGGGCTATTTTACCGATGAAATGCCCTTCAAAGATGTCTATATTCATGGCTTAGTGAGGGATGAAAACGGTAAAAAAATGTCTAAGTCTGCTAACAATGGTATTGATCCTTTAATCTTAATTGAAAAATATGGGACTGATGCCCTACGTTATACCCTCATTCGAGAAGTCGCTGGCGCAGGGCAAGACATTAGCCTACAATACGATCGCAAAACCGACCAATCCGAGTCCGTCGAAGCCTCTCGAAATTTCGCCAACAAACTTTGGAACGCGGCCCGGTTTGTAATGATGCACCTTAAAGGAGAAACCCCCCAAAGTTTAGGCACACCTGAAATAGATAAACTAGAATTATCGGATAAATGGATACTCTCACGGTTCCATCAAACAGTCCAACAAACCAAAGACGATATTGAAGCCTATGGCTTAGGAGAAGCCGCTAAAGGGCTGTATGAGTTCATTTGGGGAGACTTTTGTGACTGGTATATTGAACTGGTGAAAACGCGCCTCTGGGATGAAACCCCCTCCCGTGACGTTGCCAGACAAACCTTAGCCTATGTACTGGATGGTACATTAAAGCTACTCCATCCCTTCATGCCTCATATTACCGAAGAAATCTGGCAAACCCTCACCCAAAGCAACGGTGAATTTATCGCCCTACAAGCCTATCCAGAGGTCAATAATAGCCTCATTAACCCTGACTTAGAAGACTCCTTTACCCTCTTATTTGAGACCATTCGCACCCTCAGAAATATGCGGGCCGAGGCCGATATTAAACCAGGGGTTAAGGTTTCCGTAATCTTACAGAGTGAAAGTGAGCAAGAACGGTCTATCCTAGAATCGGGTCGAAAATATATCCAAGACTTAGGGAAAGTGGAAAACTTAACCATTACTGCCCAATTAGAACAACAGACGGAACAAGTCGTTGCTGGAGTCGTCGGAACCATACAGGCCCTAATTCCTCTCTCGGGTGTCGTTGATATTGCTAGTCTTCGAGCCAAATTAGAGAAAAATTTAGGTAAAATTGAGGCTGAGATCAAATCTCTTTCAGGTCGACTCAACAACCCGGGTTTTGTCAATAAAGCCCCCGAAGACGTTGTTCAAGGCGCAAGAGATGCTTTAGCAGAAGCCGAAAAACAAGCCGAAATTTTACGCGAACGTCTTAAGCGTCTGCAATAATAAAGATTACCACCGCGCCAACCCCGTAACCCACTATGCTGCACTTAGCCCAAGTGAAAAAAAATCCCGACTCAGGCGAGATGGAACTGCTGTTGCTGGCACGCCAAACATCCCAACACCTTTGGGATATGATGTCTAATAAAGTGATCTCCTGTACTATCCCTATGTCTTTTAGGGATGGGGTTTTAGTCTTGGTCAAGTTAGGGGATGATCACGAAATTCTAGAAGTTCAAGAGGCAAAAGACTGGGTTATGGGGTTAGTTGAAACCTATTTAACCAATGGTGCAATTACCCCTGAATGGGTTCAAAAAGAACAAGAAAAAGTAGAACAATGGCGACAGGAAATTACAGCGAAAAGCCTTGATTTAACTCGTCGTCAATTAGAATTAGAAACGCAAAAAGAACAATTACAAGAATTAGAAGAAAAGTTAAAAAATGGTGAAGAATAACGAGTTAATTGTGAATAAAAATGAGAATTTATGGCAATCGATTATTGAAAACATTACCAGGAGACTTAACTCGCCCGACTTCAGCTAAAGTTAGAGAAGCCTTATTTAATATTTGGCAAGGAGAAGTTACAGGTTGTCGTTGGTTAGATTTATGTGCCGGCAATGGTTCAATGGGGGCAGAAGCTTTATGTCGTGAGGCGGCTTTTGTCATGGGAATTGAAAAGTATGGAAAAGCGTGTAAAATTATTAATGAAAACTGGCAAAAAATAGCCCATGATGATCAAGAATTTCAGGTAATTAAAGGAGATATTTTAAAGGTCTTAAAGAATTTAGATGGGAAAAAATTTGATCGCATTTATTTCGATCCTCCTTATCAAAGTGGACTCTATCAATCTGTTTTAGAATTAATCGTTAATCATCAACTGTTAAATAAAACAGGAGAAATAGCTGTAGAACATAATCCTAAATTTTGGCAAGCAATAGAGATCAAAGGATTAACAATAGTGCGACAAAAAAACTATGGTAATACTAATTTAACTTTTTATTGTCACTCCGAAAGAAACAATTAGTTTTGTAGGGTGGGCAAACTTTTCTCCTTGAGAAGAAATCTAGATCAATTTCTGATTTGCCCACCCTACCGTCTAAAAGTTAAGAATTAGTTTAAAGCTAATTTAATCTAAAATTGTCGCCACCTCTTTTAAATAAACTTGTTCTAATAATTCACCAGATTCTAATTCATATTGTTCTAATAAACCTTGACGTTTAATGGTAATTTGCTGCTCTTGTTTGATGACGATAGTAGAATCATTAAAAACGTCTCTAGTTAATGTCATTTCTACATCACTGGGATTGTCTAACACCACCATGTTGCTACCATAATAAAACATTCCTTCTCCTTCTAAAACTGTTTCGTCATACTCAGCAATTAGCAAATCTAACTTAGGATTGCGTAATAAATTACGAACATTGGTATTATAATGACGATTAAGGGGTTTTTCTGAACGATTAATTAGCATCCCCTCCCGACAAACCGCACCAATGGTCCAATCCGGATGAGACATTAAAATGCGATCGCTTAATCTTTGTAGCTGACGTAAACTTACACGATTAAAACTAATAATCGGAATACGGGCATTTTCACCCGAACCAAAAAAGGTTTCTAAAATACGAGACGTAACATCGACGGGTTCACCAATAGCCGGATTAAGGTGCATATAAACCCCTGGGGCTGCGTTAATTTCGATGATACCAAAACCACTTTCTTTCCAAGATTGAGAAATATCAGCAGTGATCACATCGATTCCCAGACAAGTCAGGCGAAAATGTTGGGCAATATCCTGGGCTAAAATAATATTATCTGGATGGACTTTTGAGGTAGCATCGATACTAAAACCACCAGAAGAAAGATTAGCCACTTTACGTAAATAAACTTGGCGATCGCTTTCTATAACTGTTTCTAAATCTAATCCTTGTTCTTCTAAATAACGGTCCATCGCCTCATCGGTGTGAATTTTGCCCATGGGTGAAGTGGGGGTATCGCTACGTTGAGGAGAATAATTTTCCCGATCAATTAATTCTCGTAATGTCGCCCGTCCATTCCCCATCACAGAGGCTGGTTTACGTTCTGTAGCAGCAACAAAACGACCGTTAACACACAGCAAACGATAATCTTTTCCTCTAATACTATTTTCGACAATAACCGCCTTGCTGCCCTCTTCTGGGATGCTTACAACGGCTCTTTGATAAGCTGTTTCTAATTCTAGTGAATCTCGTACGTCTGCAGTTACACCAATGCCTTTATGGCCGGCGACGGGTTTAACGGCTACAGGATAACCAATGTTGGCCGCAGTTTCTCTTGCTTGTTCTAATGAGTTGACAATATCTCCTTGAGGAACAGGAAACCCTAATTCAGCTAAAAACCGCTTACAATAGTCTTTTTGGGTGGTAAAATCAGAATCTAAATGACTATCGACATCAAAGGTAGTTGCCACACCTCTAACTTGTCGTTTACCGTAGCCATATTGCATTAAGCCTTCATCCCACAGATAAAACGTCGGAATTTCTTTATGGTAGGCTGATCTGAGTAAGGCATAAACCGTTGGCCCTCCATAAACGGAGTTACGAAATAGTTGTTGTAGAGCAGTAATCTGATTGTTTAGATCGTAATCTTCTTTTCTTTCAATGGCCTCAAACCAATCCCAAACGGAATAAACCACCTCTCTAGTGGTGCGAAGATGCAGTGATTCAATGGCAATTCTGCTAAAATCTTTATCGGGTTGTTCTGTGACACTCCATTGATTAAAATGTAAGCCCATTTCTAATTGATTAACTTGGGCCACTGTCTGAGCAAATAGTTCGCTATGAGAGTCGTATTGTTCCTCTGCAAGCCGAGGATAGCGATCGCCTATTACCTCTAAATAATCTTCAATGGATAAAGGGCGATCGTATCCCGTCAACGCTAAATCGAAGACTAAGGCCGCTTTACTTAAGTAAGGATTGGCACCAATAAATTCTCTAACGTTAAATAGGTCAAAGATATCGCTTTTTCTAGCATTAACGCGAATTAGTTCACTCGTCTCGATTAACATAGGATTTTTGGCTTTTTTGACATGAATGTTTTTACCTTACTCGAAATTGGCTTTTAGCTAATCTATCTCAAGATTGGTTTTTAGTTTTTATCCAAATTGATTAAAAAAAGCTGTTTTTAAAGGTTAATATTTATTTAAAAAATTTTAAGTATGTTTCGGGGATCACGACAATATGTTACTCTATTAAGCTATTATGATTGACTTTACCTTAAAATCTATCTTTAGAGATAATACAAACCAGGGTAAAATATGTTTTATTAAAATTAATCAATTATACTTTAAATTAGTAGTAGGGTTTTATGGTCGTCGCAGTTGAAACTCAAAACAGTGACAGCGCTGAATCCAAGGATTCTGCTGTAAAATCGTCAACCGGACAATTAATTATTATCGGTGGTGCAGAAGATAAAGAAGGAGACTGCACAATATTAAGAGAATTTGTACGTCGTGCTGGCGGTCGAGAAGCGAAAATTGTCATTATGACTGTCGCAACCAGTTTACCAGGAGAAGTCGGCTACGATTATCGATATATTTTTGAAAATTTGGGAGTTGAGCTAGTGGATATCGTCGATACCGAAAGACGAGAAGACGGGGATAATCCCGATGATTTAGAAGTGATTGAGAACGCAACCGGCGTATTCTTCACAGGAGGCGATCAGTCGCGCATTACCGAGTTACTCAAAGATTCCGAAATTGACAAATTATTACATAAAAAATTGGCTCAAGGGTTAGTGATTGCTGGTACCAGTGCAGGAGCAGCCATGATGCCAGAAATGATGATAGTAGAAGGAGATAGCACAACGAATCCAACCATCGACAGCGTTATTCTTGAACCGGGTATGGGCTTTTTACCCAATGTTGTCATTGATCAACATTTTTCTCAACGAGGAAGAATTGGTAGATTTGTCTCAGCTTTGATGCAACAGTCAGTACCGTTAGGATTTGGGATTGATGAAAATACTGCGATCGCTGTCAATGGTGATGAGGTGGATGTTCTTGGAGAAGGTTCAGTCACTATTGTTGATGTTTCTAGTATCACTCATAGTAATCTTGACGAATCTTTACAAGATGAAGCATTAGTCATTTGTGGCGCAAAGCTGCATATTTTAACTTCTGGCTATCGTTTTAATCTTAAACAACGAGAATGCGTGGTTAAGTAGCAAACGTCTTAATCGCTTTAAATACCCCAAGTTTAGAACTTGGGGTATTTTTTTTGTGTTGTCGTGTCAATCCTCTTTAAACTGATGGCTGATAGCTGAATTCCTACCCAAGATATGATGAGTATTGCCTATTCTGACATCTTGCACCAGAACAAGTAAACTTAATAATCACCGAGAAGGCAATCAATTTGTAATAAGTTAGCGTCAAAATAAACAAGGTGTAGGGTGTAGGGTGTAGGAAGCAGAGGAAAATTAAAACGATTGCCTCTTGCCTTTTGCCTCTTGCCTGCCCCCCTTATAAAGGGGGGTGTGGGGGGTGTGGGGGGTGTGGGGGGTAAGGGGGGTGTTAGCGAAGGTGCAAGATATGAGTATTGGCTGTTCCTAAAGAGTGACATCAAAACGTCATCTATCTGTCATAAGGTTGTCATATCTCCCCCTTATAGTAAAAAATGTCAGTCCAAAAAAAGCCGTTTTCCCATCATTCACTCCTCACATGGACTGACTTTTTCTCTATTATTGACAATATAAATAAAACCAACCATGAAAAATCATAGTTTAAATCAATCTTATCCATCTCCTAAAATGAAAAATTCTCACAGTTCTATCTTGCAAAAACCCCTCACTTATGTTTCGATGATCCTCTTAGGAATGGGGGTGGGCATTGGGGGAACCATTGCCTACAGTTATCCTAATCTGTTCAACGAAAATACGGAAACTGTCGCCCCCTCGACTAATGCAGAAATTCCCCAAGAATGGGCTTCTCTGCCTCCTATTACCTCAGAAAACTTTGTTACGGATGTGGTTCAAAAAGTTGGCCCGGCGGTGGTGAGAATTGATGCCTCTCGTACCGTTAAAACAGAGGTTCCCCCCATGTTTAACGATCCCTTTTTCCGTCGCTTTTTTGGATCACAAATCCCCAATATGCCCGAAGAAGAAATTCAACGGGGAACCGGTTCGGGATTTATTCTCAGTAAAGATGGAAAAATCCTGACCAACGCCCATGTTGTGGCAGGAACCCAAGAAGTCACCGTTACCTTAAAAGACGGTCGAACCTTTACCGGAAAAGTATTAGGAACGGACCCCGTTACTGATGTGGCTGTCATTGACATTGAGGCCGATAATTTACCCACCGTAAAAGCCGGAAACTCCGATACGTTGAACGTTGGGGAATGGGCGATCGCCATTGGTAATCCTTTGGGGTTAGATAATACGGTCACCACTGGCATTATTAGTGCCACGGGACGACGCAGTTCTCAAGTTGGGGTCGGAGATAAACGGGTTGACTTTATCCAAACCGACGCAGCCATTAACCCTGGTAATTCTGGTGGGCCCCTTCTCAATGCCAGAGGGGAAGTCATCGGTGTGAATACCGCTATCTTCCGAAATGCCCAAGGTATCGGTTTTTCTATTCCTATTAATCGGGCCCAAGAAATTGCCGATCAATTAATTGCCAAAGGAACCGTTGAACATCCCTACATGGGAATTCAGATGGTAGAAATTACCCCAGAAATTAAGCAAAAATTACAAGAAACGGCAGGGTTAACCGTTAATGCAGACTCAGGCATTTTGATCGTCAATGTTGTTCCCAATTCTCCCGCCGCCGCCGCCGGGTTAAAAGCAGGGGACGTGATTCAATCCATTAATCAACAACCCCTCGCATCTCCCTCCGAAGTTCAAAAAGCCGTCGAACAGATTCAAGTGGGTAGTACCATTCCTGTCGAAGTTGAACGTAATGGCAAACCCTTAAGCTTAAACGTTAAAGTTGGGCTTTTACCTAATGGTTAGTAGGAGTCAGGAGTCAGGAGTCAGGAGTCAGAATAGAACTGTTCCCTATTCCCTGTTCCCTGTTCCCTAAGCAACAGTAATCTCAGAAGATAAATAAACATCTTGAATGAGATGAAATAGCTTAACCCCTTCTTCTAGGGGGCGTTGAAAGGTTTTGCGGCCAGAAATTAAACCACAACCACCAGCCCGTTTATTAATAACTGCGGTACGAATGGCCTCGGCAAAATCATTCTTTCCCGATGCGCCACCGGAGTTAATTAAACCGCTTCTGCCGGCGTAACAATTTAACACTTGATAACGGGTTAAATCGATGGGATGGTCACTGGTTAATTCAGTGTAAACCTTTTCATCGGTTCGCCCATATTTCTCATTAGTTGCCTTCGCTACGGCTTCATAACCTCGGTTACAATTAGGTAATTTCTGTTTAATAATATCGGCCTCGATAGTCACCCCGATATGATTAGCTTGCCCAGTTAAATCGGCCGCTAAATGATAATCTTGATCTTGTTTAAAAATATCGTTTCTCAAATAACACCATAACACTGTGGCCATGCCTAATTCATGGGCTTTGGCAAAGGCTTTACTCACTTCTTGAATTTGACGGTTGGATTCAGCCGACCCAAAATAAATGGTAGCCCCAACAGCAACGGCCCCTAAATTCCAAGCTTGCTCAACTTGACCAAACATAATTTGATCGGCACTATTGGGATAAGTTAACAGTTCACTATGGTTTAACTTCACTAAAAAAGGGAGACGATGGGCATATTTACGAGACATCATCCCTAATACCCCTAGGGTAGTGGCGACGGCGTTACAACCCCCTTCTAGGGCTAATTTAACAATATTTTCGGGGTCAAAATAAGCAGGGTTTGGGGCAAAAGACGCAGCCCCAGAATGTTCGATGCCTTGGTCTACCGGTAAAATGGAGAGATAACCGGTATTGGCTAATCTTCCTGTAGAATAAAGTTGTTGGAGACTGCGTAAAACTTGAGGGTTGCGATCGCTTTGAGAAAAAATGCGCTCAACAAAATCTTCTCCAGGTAAATGTAATAAAGATTGAGGAATCTTCGCTTTATGATTAAGAAGACTGTCGGCTTCTTCCCCTAAATAAGATTCTATGGTTTCGGGTTTGAAGAGTGTAGCTGTCATAGAATTCTTTTGGTATTAATTCGTCTCATCTATTATAAGAAGAATGCAAAGGGTTTCCCAAACATGAAATAATTAGTAACTTTTTAAACTTATTTTTTATTTAAAAAGATAGAGAAAAAAACAGTCTATCTCTATCATAAGTATGAGATCCTCATTAGATGGATGGGGGATTAAACTTTCTACAATCAAGAAGCCAATGACAAAAAAAATACTTTCATCTGAAAAAATTCGACGAGTTATCACTCGTTTAGCATCTCAAGTGATCGAAAAATCAGGAAATTTGTCTGATATTGTTTTATTGGGAATTCATACAAGAGGGGTTCCTTTAGCTTATATGTTAGCCCAACAAATTGAACTTTTAGAAGACATAAAAGTGCCAGTGGGTGCCATTGATGTTACCTTTTATCGAGATGATTTAGATCGCATTAAAACCCGAACCCCAGCTAAAACGAAAGTTCCCATTGATCTCACAGGAAAAATTGTTATTTTAGTGGATGATGTTATCTATAAAGGTCGGACTATTCGCGCGGCTTTAAATGCTGTTACTGAATACGGAAGACCGAAAATGATCCGCTTATTAGTATTAGTTGATAGGGGCCATCGAGAGTTACCTATTCATCCTGATTTTACAGGAAAAAAATTACCCACTTCTTCCGAGGAACAAGTCAAAGTTTATTTACAAGAAATCGATGGCCGTGATGCCGTAGAATTATTAAAACAGACGACAGATTAATAGAGAATGAGTGCAGAAATTATTTGCGTTGGTACCGAACTGTTATTAGGAGACATTATTAATACTAATGTTCAATTTTTGGCCAAAGAATTGGCTAGTTTAGGGATTCCCCATTACTATCAAACTGTGGTGGGAGATAACCCCACTCGCCTCAGAGAAGTGATTACCATTGCCAGTAAAAGGGCCTCTATTCTACTGTTTACTGGGGGTTTGGGACCCACTCCCGATGATTTAACCACCGAAACCCTTGCCCAATGTTTTAATCGTCCTTTAATGGAAAAAGCAGAGATTATTGAAGATATTAAGGAAAAATTTCAGGCTAGGGGACGGCAAATGAGCGATAATAACCGTAAACAAGCCTTAATTCCTAGGGGGGCGACTATTTTACCTAACCCCACGGGAACTGCCCCCGGCATCATCTGGGAACCAGTTCCTAATTTGACGATTATGACCTTTCCTGGAGTCCCTTCGGAAATGAAGCGGATGTGGGCAGAAACGGCGGTTCCTCACCTGAAAAGCCAGGGTTGGGGCAAAGAAATCATTTTTAGCAGAATGCTGCGGTTTAGGGGCATTGGTGAGTCTTCTTTGGCCGCTAAAGTTAATCAATTTTTTGACTTGACAAATCCGACCGTTGCCCCTTATGCTTCCTTGGGAGAAGTTCGCCTACGCATTTCGGCAAAAACAGCCTCTGAAACCGAAGCAAACGCTATCATTGAACCGGTAGCCCAAGAGATTATTAAAATTGCGGGAGAAGACTATTTTGGCCAAGATGATGACACTTTAGCTAACGTAGTCGGGGCATTATTACGGCACAAACAACAAACCGTATCCGTCGCGGAGTCTTGCACCGGTGGCGGTTTAGGGGCAATGTTCACGGAAATAGCCGGCAGTTCGGACTATTTTTGGGGTGGAGTGATTGCTTATGATAACCGTGTGAAAATGTCCCTTTTAGATGTCAGTGAAACAGCTTTAGACCATCACGGGGCAGTGAGTGATATCGTAGCGCAACAAATGGCCTTAGGGATTAAAAAGCGGTTGGGGACTGATTGGGGAGTGAGTATTACGGGTATTGCCGGACCGAGTGGGGGAACCGATATTAAACCGGTGGGTTTGGTGTATATTGGTATTGCTGATCCTGATGGTAACGTTGAGAGTGTTGAATGTACGTTTGGCGATCGCAGTCGGGATATTATTCGCTATTTAAGCAGTTGTACCGCATTAGATCAACTGAGACGGAAATTATCCCGTTGTTATTAACGATTTGAGTTACTTAAAAAAGAAAGATGAAACATAATTATTTTTTACTTTTAATAGATTAGTAAAATCGTAACTGTTCAATCAAGGAAGATTAAGAGAATGAGTCAAGTTTTTCCTATGGTTCCAGCTTCAAATAAAACTCTTTTATCAATCGGTATTTTTGCTATTTTAATGTTAGGTTTATTTTGTCTTTCTCTATTTATTGCTTATTCCTGCCAACAAGTAAAATTTGAAGTGTCAGAGCAACAATTGAACATTACCGGGGATTTATACGGGCGAACTATTCCTTTAAATTCTTTGGTTATTGATGAGGCGAAAGTTATTAAATTAGATCAAGAATCTCCTTATCAACCTCGTTGGCGAACCAATGGAATTGGATTACCTGGCTATCAATCAGGATGGTTTAAACTTAAGAATGGAGAAAAAGCTCTTTTATTTGTCACTGAAAAAAATGAGGTTGTTTATTTACCTACAGTTGAGGGTTATTCTCTTTTAATGAGTGTTAAACAGCCAACAGAGTTATTAGAATCTCTCAAGCATTCTTAACACCTTCTTCTCAAACTCCGTCAAATAAGGTCGACCTATTTTCCCTAAACTAGCTCATATAGCTTTAGCCGTTTGGCTAATTAAGTTGAAAGAAAGATTGATTACACTGTTTTTGTAACAAATATTAACGTCTGATTAAAGTTGATGGACTTACAATAAAGTTATGAGTTGATGACATTTCACGACAAAGATACTTGAGTTGTGAGCTTTATTGCAGTCAGTGTACATCTAATCCCAATCTAGTTCAAACAAAAGAATAATCAATTTAAATGAATGAAAAAATGGAGAGTAATTATTATGCACGATATGTATTTTAAGCCTTTAGACGAGGAAGAACGCAAAAAGAATCAATATTTAGAACAGGTTAACCACGCACCTTACTTTATGATCTCTATGATTATCATGGCACTGTTGGTTTTGTTTACCACTACTGTGCTTTTAGGGGTGTTTTAACCGAATGTCGGGCAGAATTCCCTTATCCTCTACAGGTTAGGGATGAATGCAAGGGCCTACGCATAAACGGCGCAGCCTCCACTTTCTCGTAGTTTGTGTTATACTGAGTGCTGGTTGCGACCCACCTGACCGACTAAGAGGCCCCGCAAGACGGATAAAGTATGTACTCGGCGGCAGATCAGGGAAAAGATTGTACAAGAATAAGAAAGTAGGCAGTAATAACGTAAGTCCAAAGTGCAATCTCGACAAAAAGTAATTACTCCTTGGGAAGCAGGGAGTCTGCCTGTGGAGGCTGTATAAGACCGAGATAAGATTCGTCTTATGGAGGCAACGGCCAGTGAGACGGGAAGCCTCGAAGACGAATAAAACCGTCCTTGGGTTTAGTTGTTGTTGGAAGCCCCAACTTCAGCGAAGCAAGTTGGGGTACTTCACGGTCTCTGCTATAACTTTAGGGTAGGATTGCCCCATCCTACCTATCATAGTGCGATCTCGAAGAGATACGCTGTGGAGTGTGCCAATATTGTAGGTTGGGTTGAGGGACGAAACCCAACAAGATAAGAGATTTTTGGTTATTTCTGGCTTTAGCTTATTTAAAAAATGGAGAATAGCGGACTTGAACCGCTGACATCCTGCTTGCAAAGCAGGCGCTCTACCAACTGAGCTAATTCCCCAAACAGAGCAACCGACTTTTTTTGTGTCGATATTTTACTCACTCTTACAATTATACACAGACTTATCTAAAATAGGCAAGGGGTGAATAAAAAAATTTCCTCCTGACCTTACCCTAACTAATTCAGTAACAAAACTGATCACTGGTAACTGATCACTGATAACTGAAACATGACTTACACTGTCGCCACTTTCTACAAGTTTATCCCCTTCCCCGACTCTGCCGAAAAACAAGGCAGAATCTTGGAATATTGCCAAAATCATCAGATTAAAGGCACGATACTATTATCCCACGAAGGAATTAACGGAACCATCGCCGGAACGGCTGATAATATTGAAGCCGTTTTAAACTATTTACGCCAGGATGAACGTTTAGCTGACTTAGAGGTTAAATATTCTACGGCGGATAATTTTCCTTTTGAACGAATAAAAGTACGGTTAAAAAAAGAAATTGTTACCCTAGGAATGCCAGAGGTTAACCCGAATGAACAAGTGGGAACCTATGTGACTCCTGAACAATGGAATGACTTAATTAAGGACGAAGAAACTATTGTTATTGATACCAGAAATAACTATGAAGTGGATATCGGAACCTTTGAAGGTGCCATTAATCCTCAGACCCAATCTTTTAGAGAATTTCCTGATTATGTACAGCAAAATTTAGATCCGAACAAGCACAAAAAAATAGCTATGTTTTGTACGGGTGGAATACGCTGTGAAAAAGCAACTTCTTTCTTGTTAAAACAAGGATTTTCTGAAGTGTATCATCTTAAAGGTGGTATTTTAAAGTATTTAGAAGAAGTGCCTGAAGATCAAAGTTTATGGCAAGGAGAATGTTTTGTTTTTGATGAACGAGTGGCCGTTAAACATCAGTTAGAAACAGGTAGTTATGAAATGTGTTTAGGGTGTGGTCATCCCATTTCAGAACAAGATAAAACATCTAATAAATATGAGGAAGGTGTTTCTTGTCCCCATTGTTACGATAGTTTAACCCCTGAAAAGATGGCTAAACAAAGAGAGAAACAAAGACAATTATGGCAAAAGAAAAAAACAACATAAAGATGACTAAACCTCGCGCTGGCTATACGTTACCTGTGTTCGCTTGTGCCTCTGCGATCGCAGCTTTACAGCATTTACAAAATAACCAAAATAATGAGACAGTTTCCTTCGATTTGATCGAACCATCTGAAACAGTAACGATTCCTATTCAACAAGTGGCTAAAATAAACAAGAATACTGCTTTAGCTATTACTATTAGTGATCCAGGAGATAATTTAGATTTGACCCGAAATACCCCAATTTGGGCAACGGTAGAACTGAGAGAAAATAGTGATAAAAATGAACAAGAACAAATCATTATCAAAGGAGGAGAAGGGATAGGTAAACAGATTAAATCTAATAATAAAGATGCGATTTATTCCTACGCCAATAAACTATTAAAGCACAACTTAAAACAATATTTAAACCCAACAGAAGCCATAATCATTACTATTATCTTACCCGAAGGCAAAAAGTTAGCAAAACGAACATCTAACGAGGCGTTTGGCGTAATTGAAGGACTATCTTTATTAGGAACTTCTGGTATTTCTCAGCCCTTGAGTTCTCCTGATCAATTAAATAGTTATCAACAAGAATTAAAAGAAAAAGCAAAACAATTTGATACCTTAGTCTTTTGCTTAGGAGAAAATGGCTTAGATTTGGCTAGAAAATCAGGTATCAATTCCCAACAATTAATTAAAACTGCTAACTGGTTAGGTCCCTTGTTAGTAACAGCAGCAACAGAAAAAATAAACGCTATTTTATTATTTGGTTATCATGGAAAACTGATAAAATTAGCAGGGGGAATCTTTCATACTCATCACCATTTAGCCGATGGAAGACTAGAAATATTAGTCAGTCATGGGGTAAAAATGGGTTTAGATAATGCAATTTTACAACAACTTTTAGACTGTGAAACCACAGAAGAAGCTTTACAACTATTGAGAAAAATAGATGCAGAAACAAACAATACTTTTACCGAAAAAATTTATCAATCTATTGTAGAAACTATTGACAAAAGGACACAGTTGTATATTAGAAAATATGTGGATTTTGATGTTAATATAGGTTCAATTGTATTTGGACGCGATCGCACTATTATTATGAGTAGTAAAACAGGAAAAAATTTACAACAGCAATTAACAACTCAACATGAATAATTTTTTATTTTTTGATGCTTAAAGTCAATAAATTAAAGATTGTCTAAAAATTCTTCCACTGTTACCCTTCCTTGATTGAGAATATTTTTTAATGTTCCTACTGCGAGGGTTTTTCTTTGCAGAGGAATCACACAACCGACTTCAATTGTTTCCCCATCTTCACTTTTAAGTTCTTTTTTTAGAATTAAATGACTTCCCTTTTGACGAATTTTTACAAAGCCTAATTTTTCTAAGGTTTTGACAGTTTTTTGACTACTGATTCTAGGTAATTTAGGCACTTAATACCTCAAATGTTGTCAATAAACGAGGAGATGTTTGAGGTAAAGGAAATTCTTCTAAATATAGTTCTGTTGCTTCTTTTAGGTTAGCTAACGCTTCTTCTATGGTATCCCCTTGACTTGCTGTTCCTACCTCTGGACATTCAGCCACATATACATCTTCTTCCCAATAAATAATCGCCGTATACCTTCTATTCATTGCTAATTAATTCAGTTTAAATTGATTGAACACCCTAATTATATCAAAAGATGTTTAACTTATGTAGTAAAGGTATTATCTGCGATCGCCAAATTATTATGAGCAGTAAAACAGGAAAAAATTTACAACATCAATTAACATCTCAAAAATAATTAATTATTATTAATTATTTGGTAAAGAAGCTACTTTCTTGATTATTATACTATCCTATAGTAGTGTGATATTTACTTTACATAATCATGGTCAAAAACCCTTTATTTCCCTTAATTTTCAGTGCGTTAACCCTCATGACTATTCCCATGAATGCTCAAACCCCGGCCCCTTCTTTACAAGACTTAGTAGGTGCAAGAGGAAGCAGTGGAGAAAGGGAACTACAAAGTAGAGGATATGAATACATCAAAACAGAAAAATCCGAAGGTGATGCTTATTCCTATTGGAGAGAAACCAGTACAGGAAAATGTCTGACAGTTCGCACTTCTGATGGACGTTATCAATCTTTAGTGTATGCACCAGATTTTGATTGTCGAGTGGCACAATCAAGTGGTAGAAATATTACCATTAGTTTTCCCAGTGGGAGTCATTGTGGTACTTATGCAGGAAGGGTTAATGCAGGGGATACTTTTTTGTTAAATTTAGCTAGAGAGCAACAATTAATCATTGAAAAATCAACCCCTCATGATTATTCTGTGCAAGCTCCTAATGGCGAATATTTAGAAGTAATTCGACGATTTTCTAATAATCAAAATCAATATTGGACAGGAAATCAATCAGGCAATTTTAAAGTAGAAGTCGCCAGTGTTCCCCAAGGAAGACCTATAGATATTAAGTTTTGCGCCTATAGTGGAGAAGGAAACCTATAGTGAATAAGGCAATTAAAACTTATCTAAAAATCCTTAAATGATTGTTCAAGTAGCAGAAGAATAGTGTCTACATTAGTCACTATTCATTTTATGAATTAGGATTACACAGTGCTAAAACGTAGTCTCCCTGATTCACAGAATAATTAGTTGAAATATCAAAAATAAAGCCATCGGTTTCTGCATAAATATTAATCACCTCTGGTAAATTTCCTTGTTTATTAAAGCTGAGAATTTCATAAACTTTATCCCCGGCCTTAACAGGAGTTTTTAAAGGTAATCGATTTTGAATCATTCCCCCAGTTGGGGCATAATAATTTTTGATATTTTGACGAGAAACTAATGTAATTTTGTGAGTGAATAAAGCATAATTTTCTAGTTTTAAGAGACCTTTTTTTACTAAATAATTAATAATTCCCTTGACTCCCAAAGTAACCGATTGAGGATTCATTTTCATGCCGGAACCTAATTCTAACGTCCAAGATTCTCGATCAATATTTAGGGTTCTTCCTAACTCTTCAAACTTCTTTTCTAATGCTAACCAAGGTTTCATAAATGCTTCGTCGAAAGCATCTCCATCATAAGTATCCATTAAAATGCCATAATCAATTTTAAAATAGTTGGCACTGTCTTCTTGTTGTCCAGGAAAACAAAAAAGATAATCAATACATTGGTTACTAGAACTATGAATATCAATCACATAGTTAGCATCCATCGACAAAGATTGTAATTGATAACGATACTGTTCAAATAAAGGCGCACCACTGGGACTATTAATTCTATCGAGTTGTTTACTAAATGCCTGTTTTTGTTGCCGCAAAAAATTTTCTTGAATTGTTAAAGAATCAAACTTTATATTCTCTTGCACAAATCCATCTAAATTAGGACAAAATTTTTCATAGTCCCAAAAAATTCGATTCCAATCTTTGCCATCATAACTATTAAACCTTCCCGAAGAAAAGAAATGGTTTCGTTGATTAGTGCCTAAAGGATTACAAACTGGCAGTAACCAAATTTCACCCTCCAACTGACTTTTATTGAGAGTAGATAAATAATTGATTAATTGTGAAATGACGGCGTTACCAACAATTTCTGAGCCGTGGAGATTCGATTGAATATAGACTTTTTTACCCTTTCTTTTACCGACAAACTTATACAGTTGCAGAAAAAACTCATCACCGGAAGCCAGTTTAAATAAATTTAACGTTTCAATGGTTGGTTTCATAGAAAACAGAAATCATGAAGGTTTAATCATTAATAAATTTTTAAGAATAGCACAAAAAGTTGACAAAACTACGAAAAAAAAACTACCGTGAAAAAGTCCCTTCATTAAACACATAAAATTTAGCAGGTAATGTGATATGGTACAAGCTAAACTTGGAGATACAGTCAAAGTCAACTATACAGGTAAATTGCAAGACGGGACAGTGTTTGATTCTTCGGTGAATCGTGACCCCTTACAATTTGCCCTCGGACAAGGTCAAGTCATCGCAGGATTTGAAGAAGCGGTGGTAGGAATGAGTCCTGGAGATAACAAAAGTGTGACCATTCCCTCAGAACAAGCTTATGGACCCTATCAAGATGAATTAGTGATTGTGGTCGATGAACAACAAATGCCTTCTGATTTATCCGTAGAAGTGGGACAACAACTGCAAATGCGTCATTCTAGCGGTCAAGCTGTTCCTGTGATGGTAACTAATGTTGCTGATAGTAAAGTCACTTTAGACGCTAATCATCCCCTAGCAGGAAAAGATTTAACCTTTGATATTGAATTGGTCAATATTCAATAATATTAAAATATAGGTAATGGTTGAGAGAAGATGGGAAAATTCGTTAATTCTCAATTCTCCAACCTCAATGGGTCTCATCCTGAATTGAATGGGTTTTTTGCACCCATGCAATATAATCCGTTGCAGGTATATAGAAACTAATAGAAACTAGAGGCAGATTAGGCAAAATCATGAATTAAATAGAACATAATTCAGAAAATAAGTTGATAAGTTCACCTAAAATCAACTATGATAGATAAAGCCTGAATCCATAGCATGAATGTATCTATGGGGTTTTTAATTTTTTAATACAAGGAAAAAATAGGCTCAGAAGCAATATGATTCAATTGGCCACCAGGGTAACACAAGTCACTCCCTCTCTCACCCTAGCCATTACTGCTAAAGCGAAAGAGATGAAAGCGCAAGGGATTGATGTTTGTAGCTTTAGTTCAGGAGAGCCAGATTTTGATACCCCTCAACATATCAAAGCAGCCGCCTCATCAGCGTTAGCGCAAGGGAAAACCAAATACGGGCCAGTGGCCGGAGAAAATCCACTCATTGAAGCGATCGCCCACAAGTTAAACCAAGATAATCAGTTAAACTACAGTGGGGAGAATATCATCGTCACCAATGGGGGTAAACATTCCCTATTTAACTTAATGTTGGCCTTGATTGAAACAGGAGATGAGGTGATTATTCCGGCTCCCTATTGGCTGAGTTATCCGGAAATGGTCAAATTAGCCCAAGGAACACCGGTTATTGTCAACACCACCGCAGAAACCGATTACAAAATCACCCCAGAACAACTGCGTCAAGCTATCACTTCAAACACCAAACTATTTGTGCTTAATTCTCCTTCTAATCCCACAGGGATGGTGTATAACCGTGAGGAACTCGAAGCGTTAGCCCAAGTAATTATTGACCATAATTTATGGGTGGTTTCTGATGAAATTTACGAAAAAATTCTCTATGACGGCACAGAACATATTAGTATTGGTTCCCTAGGAGAAGATATATTTAACCGCACCATTATTAGTAATGGATTTGCCAAAAGTTACTCCATGACTGGATGGCGAATTGGTTATTTAGCCGGTCCAAAAGACTTAATTAAAGCAACCAGTACCATCCAAAGTCATAGCACCTCTAACGTTTGTACCTTTGCCCAATACGGAGCCGTTGCTGCCCTCGAAAGCCCAGACTCTCCCCAATGTCTTCAAAAAATGTTAGATGCGTTTACCCAACGTCGTCAGGTCATTTTAGAAAGAATTCAAGCTATTCCTCAACTGAGTTGTCCCACCCCCATGGGGGCCTTTTATGTCTTTATTGATATTAGTCAAACCGGACTCAACTCCTTAGAATTTTGTGACGGTTTATTAAACAAACAACAAGTGGCTGCTATTCCCGGAAAAGCATTCGGGGCCGATAATTGTATTCGTTTGTCCTATGCGACGGATTTAGCTTCGATTGAAAAAGGAATGGATAGAATCGAAAAATTTGTTAACTCCCTTCGGTAGAGAAAGTCAATGTTATATTTCTTTTAACATCCCACCCCAGGAGATGAGTGGGTTTAATGGGTTTAAAACCATACCGTCCCTTGCGGTGTATTCAATTGCTTGGGCTTTTAATCCCCATTCAATTGCCTCCCCTACACCCTACACCCTGTTCAATACATTATGAAATACAACAAAATATTAGTGGCCTTGGACAACTCCCCTTTAGGTAAAAAAGTGTTTGAAGAAGCTTTATCTATGGCCAAATACCATCAAGCCACCTTAAAATTATTTCATTGTTTGCCCCTGGAAACCCCCTCAACCGCCCCTTATACCAGCCTTTACGAAGGAGAATTTAACGATTTTTCCTACTTAATGCGAGAACGGTTAGAAACCCAAGCCAATGAAACTGAAACATGGTTAAGAAACTACGGAGAAATGGCCAAACGACAGGGGATTACCGCAGAATGGGACTGGAAAATAGGCGAACCCGGCCGCTGGATAAGAGATATGGCTAAAGATTGGCAAGCAGATTTAATTGTAGTGGGAAGACGGGGACTAACCGGAGTCTCAGAAATGTTACTCGGCAGTGTAAGTAACTATATTGTCCATCATGCCCCCAGTTCGGTGTTAGTGGTTCAAGAAACAAAAGTTAACTAAACCCAGTCTGAAAAGGTGGCGATTGTTAACCTCCTAACCCATCAATGCAAGTCACTAAACTTCCCTTATTTTTCCTCTTTTTTGCCAGTTCTTTGATGGTTCCTCTTCCCTCCTCCTCTAACCTTTGTGTCGGGGGTGTCATGGCGGCAGAGGTGAGAACCTTTGGTGAAAATGGTTCTAACGCCAGTAGTGGGGCTTCTGGAGAAGATGGAGGAAATAGCGATAATTTGACGATTTTTGCCGATGGTTCTCCCTTAACCCTTAATTTAGTCGGAGAAGATGGCCAACCAGGAGAAGAAGGGAAACCCGGAGAAGACGCTGAATGTGAAAATCAACCCACTGGGGTCAAATATAACCTACAGGCCCCAAGTGGGGGGAATGGGGGGAATGGGGGGAATGGCGGTGACGGGGGTAATGGCGGCTCTTTAACCCTCTATGCAACGGACTTATCTCAACTCCAACAAATCTTTGTCAACGCTTCAGGGGGGAAAGGAGGACAACCGGGACAAGGGGGCCAAGGGGGTCAAGGATGTCGCTGTAGCGAACCCTATTGGACCATAGAAACCTGTAGTGGTAATCCTGGAGATTCTAATTATCGTTGTACTACCTTAGAATTTCGCTGTCAAGACGGGAAAAACGGGGCCAATGGAGTCGGTGGGGCCTTTGGTCGAGATGGTTTACCCGGTCAACTGACGTTAATTAATTTAGATAAACCCCTAGAAGCCGATAAACCGGCTGCCACCGTAACCATGGCCGCCTTGAGAGATAAAGGGTATTTACTCTCTAAAAATATTTGGGAAACTCGCAATGGTGCATCGGCCTTATTTGCTCCCGGTTCGGTGATTGATGATCAATATTTAGCCTTGGTTCAACGGTTAGAACGGTCCTTTTTATTGATTTGGAATGCTCCCCAATCATTTAATCGATTTGCTCAAGAAAAAGTGACGTTAAAATATCAAGATGATCAGGGAATTGTGGTGGAGGTTCCTGATAATATTTGGATAGAAGGAACAACGCAACAACGGAATAATATTACTCAATTTATTGTTTATAATGCCATTTATAAACAAGATGCCACTCGTTTAGAAAGTCAAGGATTATCGGGAAGAGAAAGGGATTTACAATTAACTTTAATTGATGAGGCGGATCAATCTAATTTAATTGCTACGAAGTTTGATATTACTTATAGTATTACTCGTTCTGATCCTCGCTTTCGTCCGGTGTCTGATTACACAACAAAATATGAGGGAGAAATTCCAGAAGATTTAGTTATTTTAGATGGGGATACTTTTACCCTTGATATTGGTAAGTTACCCATTGAATCTCGATTTTTGCGATCGGGTTTAGGGGTGGAAATAAAAATAGTGGCAACCCGAACTTTTGCAGGTTACACCGATGAACAAACCATTACCGTAACCGACGTTTTAGGACCCTTTCGGTAAACAGTTATCAATTATCAGTGAACAGTGTATCCGAAATGATTAAGAAATATGTTGATGTATCAACTTTATTGAACGAGGTTTGAAATAAAATAACTTATTCTACAGTTTATCAAAAAAAGGTTTTTGAGCAAAAAAATGGGTTTATAAGAAAGATAGTTACTGAAATTTAGGCAAATTTCCCTGAATTTTAGCAATGGTTTTCTTAATTATTCTTTTTGCTTCTAATGAGACATATTGCTGTAAGTTGTGGTGTTATTCTAGGGACATTACCCCTATTCATGTTGTTTGAACCAGCAAACGCTGTTACCTTGGACTTACTTCCACAAACCCAAAGCGTCACGGTGGGACAATCTGTTATTCTTGATGTGCAAATTTCAGAATTAGGTAATAATATTAGTCCATCTGTGGGAGGATTTAATTTACAATTGAATTATGATCCTGCGGTATTAACTTTCGATGATATAACTTTTAGTGGATTAATTGATCTTTCAGGTTTAGACACTCAAACTGTTGATTCATCAACGCCGGGAACCCTTTTTTTTGTGGATCTTTCTTTAGATTTACCTGAAGAATTAAACACAGCACAACCCGATACTTTTAGTTTAGCAAATATTGAGTTTATTGGGAGTGGAATTGGCACGAATAGTCCACTAACATTAACGATTATTGAGGTTTCGGATGAAAATTTTATTAATTTTGATCCAGTTACACAAAATGATGCTACAGTGACAGTTAGCTCAGGGACAACTCAAGTTCCAGAATCCGGTTTAGGACTAACCGGTTGGGGAGTATTATTAGGATTGTTTTGGAAGATTACTCAAAAAAAACAATCCCTTTGAATTAAGTTTTTGTCATAGTAACTAACCAATTTTATTTCTAGAATTAGGTAAGTCTTTGCTGTTCATTAAAGACATTTCTAGAATAAGGTTTATTTTCTGTTGTTTCCTACTTTTTCAAGTTTATTGTTTGATCTTAGAAATCTATTCATAGATTTCTAAATTAATTATTGTTGGAGTCATCAATCATGGAATTTTTGGGTACTAATCAAAATCCCTTAGAAGAAGCAAGTGTATTAATCCCTGAAACAACAGATAATTCTTTAGAATCATCACAAAATAATCCACAACAATTAAATAGTTTTGAAAGTAAGCAAGTAGAAGAAACAGCAGAGTTATTAGCTGATTCAGTCATAGAAATGACAATTCCTGTAGTAGAAGAAATTACTCTTATGGGGGATATTACAGGAGATGGAGGGTTAGATTTGGATGACGTTCGAGAATTATTACGGAGTTATCGTTCAGGAATTATAGACCCTGGTGATCCCAGAGATATTAATGGAGATGGTCGACTTTCTTTATTAGATGCAAGAGAATTAGGTTTAGTTGTTAGAAATAATACTGATCAAACTGCACCTAATCTTTTAGCAGGTTTAGTTAACGATACAGGAAGTTTAAATAATGATCAATTAACCTCAGATCCCAGTATTTCAGGGACTTTAAATGATAATAGTTTGATCACTCGCTTTTCAGCAGGATTTAATGATACTGATGTAAATAACTATGTCAATATCTTAGGAGTATTGAATGAAAATGGGACATTCTCTCTGGATGAAACCCAACTACAAGAAATTAACAATAATACTCCCTTAAGGGATGGAGAACATACCTTACATTTCTTCACTAAAGATCAATGGAATAATATTACAACCTTTGATCTTGATTTTATTTTAGATAGTAATGCACCTAATATAGGGATTTCTCTGTTAAATGATACAGGGATTAGTAACAGCGATAATATTACTAATGATCCCAGTTTAACGGGAAGTATTAGTGATTTAAGTGACATAGAAACTTTCAACTTGAGAAATGATTTACGAGGAAGTTCTATTGATATTACTAATTTAATTCAATCGGATGGTAGCTTTACCATTAGTAAAGCTATTTTAGAGCAAATTAATGATAATTTATCGTTATTAGATGAAGTTAATTCTTTCTCTTTTGTAGGAACAGATAGTGCTGGAAATATTAGCGATCGCATTATCTTTGATTTTACTTTAGACACAACTTCACCAAGTTTATCTACTAATCTAACCAGTGATTTATTAACAGGAAATGTCGGAGAAAATTTATCTGGAGATACAGGAATTGAAAGCTTAACCCTTCAAATTGATGAGGGAGAAATTAGCGATCTTCCTTTTAATGATAATGGAGAATTTACTGTCAACTTCGATGATTTTAACTTGAGTGAAGGAGAACATATAATTACAGTTACTGCAACTGATATTGCTGGAAATAATACAACTTTCAGTGACAGTATTTTCATTGATAATACTGCAACAGAATTAACCATTGGATTAACTAATGATACGGGAAGTAGTGACAGGGATAATATTAGTAATGTTTTAGGAATAACAGGAACCTTAATTGATAATAATCCTATTACTACCTTTGCAGTCGGGTTAAATAATGGTGGAACATTAGACGTTTTAGATACCTTACAACCCGATGGTAGTTTTATATTTGATGACGCTAAATTACGAGAGATTGCAATAGCAAGTAATGTTGATTTGATACCCGGAGAATATACCCTTAATTTAACCTTTAATGATGGTAATTCCATCGTTCGTACCGAAAACTTTACCTTTACTTATGATCCCATTCCTGCTTTCCCGACACTGACAACAGACTTCGATCAACCTGTTACAAACACAACCTTATTAACAGGAACTATTATTGAAGATGTATCGGGGTTAGATTCCTTTACTTATCGTTTTGGTGAGGGAGAAGATATCAATATTATTGTTGATGAATTGGGCAATTTTTCTCAACCTTTTGATTTAACAGGAGTAGCAGATGGAACTTATGATTTAGTCATTGAGTCTGTCGATATTGCTGGAAATGGTGTCACCTTGATCACTGAAAATGTAACCGTAGGTGATTTCAATATTCCTAATTTAACTTTTAATTTAGTTGAAGATACAGGAATCAGTAATAGTGATAATATTACTCAAACTCTTTCTTTTGTGGGGACAGCAACTGATGACAGTCAGATTACCATTTTAAACGCAACGTTAAACAATTTATCTACTGGTGTTAGTAATACTGTCTCAATTTTAAGTCAACTGCAACCCAACGGAAACTTTAGCTTAGATGAAGCAATTTTACAGGGAATTAACCAAGGACAACCCTTAACTGATGGTAACTATGAGTTATCTATTGAAGTAAGGGATCAAGCTGGAAATTCAGCCATTTCTATTAATCCTTTCTTAGTTTTAGATACAGAAAATCCGAGTTTAACCCTTAATACTCCTATGGATAATGGAGTTATTAATGAAGGCGATCGCTTGATAGGAAATACTGACGGAACTGGTTCAGAAATAGTCAGTATTAGTTATCAATTTAATGACGGTGTAACCATTCCTATTACGGTTGATAATGATGGCAATTTTGACCAAGAATTAGACTTAACAGGGTTACAAACAGGAGAACAGATATTAACCTTAACCATTGTCGATGTAGCAGGAAATGAAACTATTAGTAATTTAACCCTAACTATTCCAGCAGGTGATACAACTCCCCCTAATATTACTGCCATGTTAATTAATGATACAGGAAGCAGTAATAATGATTTAATTACGAATAATTCTGCCATTAGTGGAACCATCAATGATGCTAGTTTAATCACTGAATTCCAAGCCAAATTTGGTATAGATCCTGAAGAGGAATTGATAGATATCTTCGATCAATTACAATCTGATGGAAGCTTTAACTTTGATGCAGCCAAACTGCAAGAAATTAACAACAATACTGAGTTAAGTGAGGGACAACATACCCTAAAATTAATCGCAACGGATGAACTTGGGAATACCTCAGATGTCTTCGAGTTTACCTTTACCTTAGATAGTATTTCACCCACTCCAACCCTTACCAGTAGTCTCAGCGATGGGACAACTTTAGTTGATATTAACTTCGGGGAAACAATAGTCAATGCTACCGATTTAAACAACTACACCTTAACCGTTGTCGGTGGCATTCGTGACGGTGAAATTATCAGAATTGCTAACATAAACAATCTCGGAAGTCAAGGGGTAAGATTAACTTTAAATGAAGGATTAATCGCAGGAGAAAATTACCGCCTAGATATCAGTTCCAACCTAGAAGATATTGCCGGAAATAACCTACCCGAAAACACCGCCATCGACTTCGCCGTTGCCCCCCCTAGTATTACCGCAATTACCCCAAGCGACGGGGCAGAAATGGTGTCATTAACCAGAGAAACCGTTGTTAAATTCAATGTAGAAATTGATCCCAATACCGTCACAGAAGACTCCTTATATTTAATCGCCAATGGTCAAAGAATTGCCGGGCGGCGAGTGGTTTCTAGTACCAAGAAATTTGTTACCTTCTTCTATGATGAACCCTTACCCTCTTCCACAGAAATTCGTGTGGTAGTGGATGGGGATAAAATTACCACCCTCAATGGTATTGCGATCGATGCAGATGGAGATGGTAACTTAGGGGGTATTGTTAACTTTGAATTTAGAACTTTACCCTTAACTCAAATAGAAGGAACTAATCTTTTTGGTTATGTTTTTGATTCTAATAATCAAAATGCTGATGGTAGTAATATTCCTCTTGAGGGGGTTCGCATTGAAGTCGAAGGGTTGCCGACTGTTTTTGCTATCACTGATGAAACAGGGTTTTTCCTCCTAGAAAATGTCCCATATCCAGACTTTTTTGTAAATATCGATCCCTCTTCAGCTAACAGCACAGCTATCACCTCAGACAATCAGTTTTATGGACCCATTCGTAAACCGTTTCATAGTATTCCTGGGGAAGAAACACAAATTACCGGAAAAGATGGCAACCCCTTTGATATATTCTTACCCCTTTTAATACAGAATGATTATGTTCCTTTATCCACAGAAGAAGCAACATCTGTGGGATTAGGAGAACAGGGAATACAGCACTTACAACAGATATTGCCGGAAATTGATGTTCAAACCTGGGAACGGTTGCAGGTGATTATTCCGCCAAATTCTTTATATTATGACGATGGAACCCCTGTAACAGAAGCGTCTATTGTTCCGTTACCGACTGATCGTATTCCTGCACCCGTACCAGAAGGATTTGATCCAGCATTTGTCTTTACCGTAGATGCTAAAGGTGCGACCAATGTAGATGGAGACGCACAACTAATTTATCCTAACGTGGATGGGTTAGCACCAGGAGAGAAACACTTTATTTTCTCTTTTGACCATGATGCAGGGGAATGGCAACCCACAGGAACATTAACTGTTAGTGACGATGGGTTAACCTTAGTTTCAGACCCAGATTCAGGAGTCACAACGTTAGGATGGCGATTTGTTGCACCTGGTACAGAACCAGAAGAACCCCCTGAACAACCTCCTTGCGAAGATTTTGGATGGGGAGATGCTTGGAAATTAGCGAAAACAGCATATGATTGTCTAAAAAATATGGCTCGTTCTCTTCAAGAAATTGGAGCATTTTTTGATGTTCTTGATAATATTTCTGACCTCAGAAACGATATAGATGCTCTTCGTCAAGGATATGGAGATGGCACAATTTCACTCGACGAAGTTAAAGCCGCCGTGGGTGGAATCCAAAAGACAAAAGCTTCAATTGTATCTGTTTGGGAGGCTGTCACCAGTGCCAATCCAATTAGCAAAGCAGTCGATGCTTTAAAATGTGCCAATAGTATAATTCAGACAGCCAATGATCTTTTATGTAATCGCAAAGATTGTTCTGGAAGAGTTGCTCAATTTATTTGCGATAAAATTCAACCCCTGTTAAGACTAGCGAACAAGCTTGCAGATAATATTGATGATTTAGATAAATCTATTCGGAAAGCACCTCTGACAGCAGCTTGCCTTGGATTAGATGCTTTATTAGCCGGTCTTGAGGTTGGCAGTCCGCAAAACTTTGCCCAAGTTGCATCAATTGAAGCAAGTTCCACTGAATCCCCAGATCCTCAAATTCTTGTGTTGATGGATCAAGCAATACAAGACTTCGATACCTTCACTGTTGAAATGCAGTCTGTGACTAATTTGAATCAGACGCTTCGAGAAACACAAGAGGAAACTATTGATCTTCAGGAAAATGGATTTGATCCTCTACTCATCGAAACACGTGCTTATCGTAATTCTTACTGGAAATTAACGGTTGGAGATTTTGTTAGTCGTGGTCGCACTAACGGATCAGGGCTTTTAAATCTACCGATCTTAGCTCCTCAATCTCAATATCGTCTAGAAATTTATAATCCAGAATTCAACGTTATCGCTATTTCTGAAGGGATAACAGCCCAAAGTGGACAAAGAACAACTCTTGCGATGTTCAAAACCACAAACCTTGATGAATCAGTAGATACAGACGGAGAAGGGTTAGCCGATATTGCTGAAGAAGTAATTGGGACTTCATCGAGTTTAGGCGATACCGATGGCGACGGAATCAATGATTTAGCCGAAATTGAACAAGGTTTAGATCCTCTCGGTGGTCAAGGGTTCCCCACCGGAATTATTGCCAGTCTTCCCTTATTAGGTGAAGCAAACGCCGTTGTGGTGGAAGGTTCCACAGAAAACACCCGTGAACAACTCGCTTACGTCGCTACCGGTTTTCATGGTTTAGCCATTGTCGATGCTTCTCAATTCAATAATCCCATTATTCTCGGTCAATTAAACCTCAATGGTAACGCCACAGATGTCGCTGTTGACTCTCAATTAGGTATTGCCGCCGTTGCCACCAATACCGAAGGATTACAATTAATAGATGTGTCTGATCCTGTAGTTCCTACCCTCATCCAAACCGTCGATATTAGTAATGTGCGTGAGGTAGAAATTGCTGATGGGGTTGCCTATGTTGCAGGAGACAATACTTTATGGGCGATCGATATTCTAACAGGAGAACAGCTTAATAGTCTCTCCCTTCCTGGTTCGGGAACGGTGACAGATATTGCCCGTGATGGCACGCATTTATACACCTTTACCAGTGGTTCGGATACTTTCTCAGTCCTCGATATCAGTTCCCCTGATAATCTAATAGTTATTGGACAAACTCATGCTTCTGTCACCTTATTCGATGTAGGACTATCTGTAGGTAATGGAGTCGCTTACCTAGCAGGTGCCGGTTTAACAACAATCGATATCTCTGACCCCACGAATCCTAGTTTAATTAGTGGTGCTGATACCTTATTTAATGCTATTGAAATCGCCCGAAATGGCTCAGGATTAGGGTTAGTGGCTGCTCAAGGTCAAGGGGTTGCCTTATACGATATTTCTGACCCCGATGATACTGATGCCTTTATTACCAGTTTTGATACTCCAGGATTTACCAGAGACATTGCGATCGCTTCGGGTATCGCTTACGTCGCTGATAGTAACGGTGGTTTACAAGTGATCAATTATCTCTCTTTTGATAGTCAAGGAGTTGCCCCAACGGTTAGTATTAGTAGCAACGCAGACTTAGATCCCAATACCGCAGTTATCGAAGTCTTAGAAGGGTCTTCTGTTCCGATTCAAGTGGATGTGACCGATGATGTCCAGGTTCGCAACGTGGAATTATTGGTCAATGGGGAGGTGGTGAGTAATGATGTTTCCTTCCCCTTCGACTTAAGTGCGATCGCCCTTGCTGAACTCCCTGAAGGCAGTAGCGCAACGGTTCAAGTTCGGGCTACAGATACGGGAGGTAATAGCACCTTATCCAATATTCTCACCCTAGAAATTAACCCCGATACCTTTGCCCCCCTGATTACCAGTACCACCCCCAATGAAGGGGCCCGTCCACGGGGGATCTCTGCCATTACAGTCAGGTTTAATGAGGCGATCGATCCCAGTTTATTAAACGTCAATGGTGTCACCTTAACCAATTTTGGCGAAGATGGAGTTTTAGGCACCGGGGATGATATCTCAGTCACTCCAGATAGGCTACAACTGAGTGAGTCAGGGACTAACCTGTTTATCTTTGCCCCGGATGGTTTACCCTTTGTTGCTGGAGAGTATCAACTGGAACTTGATCCCAGTATTATTAGCGATCGCGCGGGCAACCCCTTAAATGATCCCTTTACCCTCAACTTTACCCAACGAGACATAGAAGCGATTCTCTTCGGGGAAGTGATAGAAGGAACCATCCTCAACCCTGGAGAGAATGAAATCTTTACCTTTAGTGGAGAAATTGGTCAACGAGTTATCTTAGATGGCATTAGTAGCGATAACTTTAATGTTACCGCCCGTTTAGTCAGTCCCAGTGGGGTAGAGGTTTCTAACTTCTTGGATTTAAGGTTTGATAATAGTTCTGTTACCCTGATTGAAGCAGGAACCTATCAATTAATTGTAGAAGGTGGGTTTAATAATGCCACAGGAGACTTTAGTTTCCGACTCTTAGATGCAGATAATGCGACTCCGTTAATGGTTGATACTCCTGTGATGGGGGATGTTGCGGCTAATACCAGCGAACTGTTTACCTTTGAAGGAACAGCAGGCGATCGCATTGTCTTCAATAATTTAGATGATGATTTCGCTGAGTTCTTGACGGTTTATGATCCGGGTAATGAGTCAATTTTCGCTGGTTTTAGTAATCCTATCACCTTAGAAAGTACCGGCACTTACATTGTGGCAGTGTCTGATAATTTCTCTGATAATGCAGTTGAAGATTACAACTTTGAGGTTCGTTTCCCCGTGACAACGGTTGAATCTCTGACTATTGGGGAAACCGTAACCGGGGATATTGACGAATCAGGTAACGAAGATGTGTATACCTTTGAGGGAAGCGCAGGACAACGACTCTATTTTGATGGACTTTTTGCAGATTCTGACTTCTTCTCTGGTAGTGTTACCATAAACAGTCCCAGTGGTGAACAAATTCCCAACTTCTTTGGAGCATCTACTGGTTCGGATGCTTTTGCACCGTTTACCCTCGTTGAAGACGGAACCTACGAATTAACGGTAAGGGGTGTTGTCGGAGGAAGTCCCGGAAATTATAGTTTCCGTGTGTTAGACGCAGCTAATGCGACTAATATTACTGTTGATACCTTAGTCCAAGGCACTTTAACCCCAGGAGACTCCACTCAGTTATTTACCTTTGAGGGAACCGAAGATCAACTCATTTTCCTTAACGAAATGTTTGGTTCTTTGAGTACATCCCTAACCCTTTACGGGCCCAGTAATCAGTTCCTCGCCGATGAATCCTCTTCAGGGATTGAACTACCGACCAATAGCCCCTATTTAGTGGTATTAGAAGGATTTAGCTTAACGGATTCCCTCAATTATAGTTTCCGTCTCGAAACCCCCAATATTATTGGGGATACTTTAACCATCGGTTCAATAGTGAACGGAAGCATTAATAATCCTGGAGAACAGATTAGCTACAGTTTTGAAGGAACCAGGGGACAAAGACTCGTTTTTGATGGATTGGATGGCAACTTAGACGCTAGCACTTATTTAGTGAGTCCTAGTAATCAATCATCTCTATTATTTTCTATTTCAATATCGAGTGATAGTAATCCTAGGAGTTTACTCGAAACCGGAACCTATCAGTTGATTGTGGATACAAATGGAGATGCAACCGGAGATTTTAGTTTCCGAGTTTTAGATTTTGCTACTGCAACCACTTTACCCTTAGATACAGAGGTTAGTGGAACCCTAGAACCTGGACAAGAGATGCAACTGTTTACCTTTGAAGGACAAGCAGGACAAACTTTACTCTTAGATGATTCTAGTGCTAACTTTGGCGGTTCCTATTTCTTGTATAGTGGTGCTAATGAATTTGTGACATCAGGTAGTATTGGTAGTTCTGACTTAATAGTTAACCTCACTGGAGATGGAACCTATCTGCTTCTAGTGTTAGGAGTAAGTAAAACTCCCGTTAATTACACCTTCCAATTAACAGAAACTGCGTTTAACGATCCAGGTAATCCCACAGGAACCGAGATCACGATCGGAGAAACCATCAACAGTGATATTAGTGTTGCTGGAGAAGTCGATACTTATCTCTTTGAGGGAACTGCCGGTCAACAATTGATCTTTGATAACTTAAATAACAATTTCTTTTTTGGTAATGTTCGCTTAATACCTCCCACAGGTACCGTCAATAACTTCTTTGCTAATCCGTCGTCTGATTCTAATCCTGTTACCTTGATTGAGGATGGACTGTATCAATTAACCGTTTCAGGATCTCCTCCAGGAGACTATAGTTTCCGTCTCCTAAATATCGCCGATGCAACCCCTATCACCATTGATACACCTTACTCAGGAACTTTTGAGGGTAATAGGTCAGCAGAAATCTTTACCTTTGAAGGAAGCACTGATCAACCATTGTTCTTGAGTAATAATACCTCTAATTATGCTGCTACCGTTTACGGGCCGAATAATGGGGTTGTCAGTAACAATAATGGACTTTTGACCTTACCAGGAGAGGGAACTTATACCCTGGTTCTCAGTCCTTTCAACTTCAATAATGAGTCACTAAATTATAGTTTTGAGTTAATTACTCCCACCTTTACCGAAACGGCCTTAACTTTAGGAGAAACGGTAAACGGTAGTATTGACCAAGTCGGAGAAATTGATGTTTATACCTTTGAGGCAACCCCCGGACAAAGTCTCTATTTTGATGGATTGGATTCAGGGTTCAACGGAGGTGCTAACGTTAGCCTAGTTAGTCCCAGTGGTGCCAGTATTCCCAACTTCTTCGGTTCTTCAACCTCTTCTGATTCTTCTCCGTTTACTCTTCTTGAAGGGGGAACCTACGAATTAAGGGTTATTGCTAGTGATATTCTAACCTACAATTTCCGTCTCTTAGATGTGGATGATGCAACTGCAATTAATTTGGATACTAACCTTCAAGGTATCTTAGATCCAGGTTCAGGAACTGAGTTATTTACTTTTAACGGAACTAAAGATCAAACCCTAACCTTAGCAACAGAATTCTTTGGACCCAACTATACTGTTTACAGTCCAGGTAATCAGTTTGTTGGTAGTTCGAGTCGTGACTTTACCCTTCCTGGAGATGGTAGTTATCTGGTGGTGGTTGCAGGATCTAGCTTCGATAATACTCCTATCAACTACGACTTTAGTGTTGAAGAACCTACTATTATTCCCATACCCTTAACCCTCGGAAATACGGTGAATGGTACTATTGCTAATGCAGGAGAACGCATCGCTTACACTTTCGAGGGAACTGTCGGACAACGGTTAATCTATGACGGTATTAGTGGCAATTCTAATATCAATGCTAGTTTAATTAGTCCCAGTGGTAATGAAGTGGATTTCTTTGGTACTTTCTTCAATACAGACGTAAACTTTGATCGCAATCCCATTACCTTAATTGAAAATGGAACTTATACCCTCATTGTAGATGGAGAAGGAAGCACCACAGGCGACTTTAGTTTCCGTCTCTCTAATGGTAATAGCGCACCCACTCTGAACTTTAACACGACTCTTCAAGGAACGCTTGAACCTAATACTATTCGTGTCTTACGATTTAATGGCGTAGCGAATCAAACTATTTCTCTCGAAAACTTAGGAAGTGATTCGAGGGTTGGTTTCCGTCTCATTGGTCCAGGCAATCAACTGATTACCTCTGCTGGTTCCGGGTTCGATTTAGAGGCGACTTTACCGGGTGATGGCACTTATTTCCTACTCTTCGATAGCTTTAGCGGTGAAGCTAACTATCGTTTCCGTGTCGTTTAAAGTAGACAATACCAATGTTTGAAAGGTGGATTTAACCCCACTTTTCAAATACAAAAACTCAACCACCGAAAATCTTATAAAGTGTCTAAAATATCTTGTTTACTTCTTTAATAAGATGCAACTTAATATTAGGAATAGTAGGCTGATCAAAATAGTAACCTGTGACAGCTTCTTTAACATTGGTTTTCAATTCTTCCCAATTATCTCCTTGGGTAAAAATTTCCTCGGTTAAACATTCTGCAACAAATCCCCCATCTTCTTCTTGGGAAACTTCAAAAACAATGATTTGATTCATCTTATTTAATTATGTTTAAGCTGCTTACTTTATATGAAAATTAGCATAACACAACAAAGTTAATGTAACTGAGTAGCAATTTTTAGTCATTTCCTCTACACTGTGATCTTGAGCACCGCACCTGAATCTAAATTTCTCTAGACACCATGACTAAAAGACCCATCAAACCCTTCTATTTCGACGTTACAGAAGAAGAAATTGACTTTTTTGCTGAAGCGTCCAAAACGATTCTTAAGTCGGGTCGGCTTATTTTAGGGGAGAATACAACGGAATTTGAAAAAGCGTTTGCTGAATATGTTGGCACTAAACACGCGATCGCTGTTAATACCGGTTCTTCAGGGTTAGAAATTATCTTACGTCTGAAAAAAGCAGAAGGAACTACGGTTTTAGTCCCCACTAACACCAATTTTGCCACCGTTGCTGCTGTATTGCGAGTGGGGGGAACAGTGCAGTATCTAGATATGGATGAGAATACCTTTGCACCCTCTTTGCAAATGGTACAAGATGCAGTAGAAAGAGGGGGAACCCCAGACATATCTGGGGTGTTATGGGTGCATATCGGGGGAGTGATTTCTCCCGATTTTCCTGAAGTGGTAGAATATTGTCATAAAAATGGCTTATTTGTGCTAGAAGATACGGCACACGCTCACGGAAGTCAGATTAATGGGGTACAAGCCGGAAATTTAGGGGATGGTGCAGCGTTTTCTTTTTTCCCCACTAAAATTATGACCACCTTTGAAGGGGGAATGATTACTTTAAATGATGATGAAGAAGACTATATCGCGCGATCGCTGAGAAACCAAGGGAAGCGAGGAATGGACTTCGGAGGGTTACATACGGACTTTGGCAATAGTACCCGTATTAGCGAAGTTCACGCGGTTTTAGGACGCATTCAACTGGCGAAGTTATCGGACATGATAGCACGGCGACAACGGTGTTATGAGTTAATGACGGCACCGTTGCGAGAAGCAGGTATTCGGTTTGTTTCCACGGACCACATGGATAGTGCCTCTCAGTATAAGTTAATGGTATTGCTACCGGAAGGCAAGACAGCTAAAGAAGTAAAAGCAGCATTAGCAGAAGAGGATATCTTTTTAGGGGGAACGGTTTACGAAATACCTTGTCATTTACAACCCGTGTTTGAGGAGGTTTGCAAGGGGGAACGTTTTCCAAATGCAGAATACTGGTGTCCCCGTCATATTTGTCCCCCGTTAACTTCGGGGATGACAGATGAGGAGGCGAAAATAGTCGGAGATGCTTTAGTTAGACATTTATCTTAAAACTTAAGCGGTCATTGCGAGGGGTAAGCTAAAACACATTTAAAATGTGTTTTAGAAGTCAAAAGGCAAAAGGCAAAAGGCAAAAATGGATTATGATACAGCTTTTAGATGTCATTTTATTTATCCTAGTTTAAATGCACAACAGCTTAATATAAATAGTAAGTCTTAATTTTCACACTTTAATACCCCTAAGCAATCTTTACAGGTTTGTTAATGAAAATAGTTGACTTTTTAATTTAATTTTCAATCAAAACTCTTACTATTTTTTGTAGTAAGGAAGATTGACTATTTTCGTTAATCTTTAAAATATTTTGAGTCAGAGTCGTAAAATGTAAAGCTGTGAGAGGATGTTCTATTAAGTCAGATGTTTTGATAGTTTCTTCTAGTTTAATTGTTTCCCCGGTTTCACTCGTTTTCTCTAAATAGGTTTTCCCAATTAAATGATAAACTCTATAACCTCTTTTGATTGTCCCCTTTGGAGGTGTATTAGGTGGAACATAATATTCTATAAAGTCTTCATTGCTTAAATCTAAACAAATCATATTCTTTTTTCTCTCAATGGGTTTAATGTCACTGTTATAATATGCAACTAAAGGTAATAGCTTACTACCTGTTTTCTTATTACTGCGGTTGAGTTCTAATGTTTCATTGTCAAGTGCTTCCAGAATACCATGTCTTCCAATTAAACTTGGCGTAAAGTAATCATTGGTATAACACCTAATATAGATTTTTTCTACTTCATCTACAAAATATTGTTGATCATTAATTAATTTGTCGCCATCGTTTTTTCGTCGTCTTAAAAATTTAAACTTTCTTTCAATTGTCTTTACATCTCCTATTATTTGTTTAACATAGATACTATTTTCTTTATACAAAAATTCTACCGCAACTGCTTTAGTTTGTTTCTTTTTTGGACTGCGTACATAGATAACCCAAAAACGTTTTTCTGTACATGATTGATATTGAATAGGTAAGGCAATCTTATCATTAACAATACTTTTCCTCATCCAGTTTTTAATTCCTAATTCAATTAAAATTTTGTCAACCTCAGATGATGGTTTAAAATTATATTTTTGATAAAACTTTTCCCATTCTTCTAAATTTTTTTGCTTTGCTAAGTAACATTTAAAATACTCATCTATATCTGAATGTTGATCATCTGTAAAAGCTTGGGTTTCTAAACGTAAAATGTCTAGATCAAATTTTTTTGAATATGTCAGTATTGAAAAATCATGAGAATTTCTTGATTGATACTTGATTATTTTAAATTCATCTATATTAATTCCTTGGGTACTAAAAAATGCTCCTGTTTCTAAATAGCTAAATTTTCTCTTTAACTGTGAATAAAAATCAACCTTTTTTTGGTTATCTATCTTTGTAGATGGAACCCAATAACCGTCTTTTCTTTGATAGGCCATTGATCCCGTTTCTTCTTCGAGAAGTTTATTAAATACTAAATAGTTTTTGTTTTTATCTAGTTCAATATTTTCCCAAGGTATTAGTTCTGTAATTTTCCAGCAAGTATCATCTTCCTCCTCAATTTTCTCATAGTTAGTAATAGTTTTTCCTAAGTTATAAAAAGTTACTTCATTTATTCCTTTATATTTGAGAAAATTAATGAAAAATTGTTGATCATTTTCATTGAAATTAGTTCCTAAATTATTGATAATTTCTAAACATTCTACAGAGTCTATATTTGTAATAAAAGCATTTTCTAAATAGTGATCAGCTTGAAAATCAAGGATTTTAAATTCAATCTTACAATCCCTTAAAAATTCTTCAAGTCGTGTCATTAAGGTTTGATAATAATAAAGTTGAGTTTGTTTGAATTTTGTATAATCTTTTTTATCTTTAGGAAACACCATAAAATTGATTTTATTTGAACGACGCGCATCACCATCCCGTTGAAAATAATAATTCTTTTTCTCGTAAGTTAAGACTTCTCCTAAGTCATCACCATCGCTAGTGTTGTAGTCATCTTGACGTAGAAAAATCTTATGTTTCCGAGTTAAGGTTAATGTTAATACGTTGTGGTAATTATAGTTAATAAATAAATTTTGTCCCCACACATGAACGGGTTTTTTGGATTTAGGTGAACTTTTAGAATAAACAAAAAACAATTCTTCAAAACCATCAACTATCTCTTCAGGTAAAAATTGAGGAAGCAGATAAACTTTAAAAACTAAGTTAAAAATTCTTTCTCTATTGCTATTATTTTTATTAAATAATTCTTTCCATCCAGAATGGGTTTTATCAGGGGATGAGAAGAATACATGAGGTTTCCCATCATAATAAGATAAAAAATATTGAATATCTGACGTTTTCACATTTTTATTATGTTCTTCGAGTCTTTCTTTTATCTGTTTCTTAATATATTTATGACGTTTTTGATAATAATCAGATTGTTGATTGTTATCTGAGTTATCTTCTTTAGAATCTTCATTTTTATCTCTAGAATATTCAAGAAGAAAACTCTCAATTCCTCTACCGTTTTTAAAGAGATATTGATAAAGTTTGTCAGCAACGACTTCTGTATCATCTAATATTTGCAGTTGATTTGTTCTAGAGATAGCTGATAACTCTTTGGTTATTTGTTCTTTCATTTTGTGCCTACTTATCAAATAAAAATTCTTTGAGTATGTTAGATTCTACTGGACAATTATTAGAGTCAAAGTAAATTAAATTACCAGAAGATAGGTTTGATGAGTGTTGCTCATTCTTTTCTTTTGCAGCGTGTAGATTTAACAGTAAACCTTTTACTTGTTTAAATTCTGTGTAATTGTTTACAATCATCTTTAATTTTTCTTTAGTCTTATTTACTGTCTCTTTTGAAAGGCGATCGCCTGAGGGTTTACTCCATGCTTTAACATCAATACAAAAGAGCGTATCTTCTTTAAAATAGTATAGATCAAATTTCTCATAAAGTTTGTTATATGTTTTGAAATCTGATAACTTCTCAAAACGAAAGAAAGTTTTAATATGTTCCCAGTCTTTCCCTTCAAAAATTTTATCCTTAATCCAAGATTCTACAAAATTTTCTGTTAAGGATGGGTATAAAATATAATAAAAGAAATGGGGACGAGGAATATAACGTTCAAAAATTTCAGGTTTTGGAACCAATGTATTATAAAATTGATAGATTAAATCAGTAGAAGGATCAAATGAGACGATTTTGTCATCACTAAGTGCATTCATTTTAAATTTTTCAGGATATAGTCGTTGTTGATAAGTATAGGGTTTTTCTCCGTTAATACTATCACTAATCATTTGAAACTTTTGACCTTTGTAGTTTTCTTCTGATGTTAAATACGGAATAAAATCAGTTTTATTTTCTTTATAGTAAAAAAGTGAATTAATAAACTCATTAGGAACTGGTTTGAGTTTTCTTAACTTTTCTAAATATTTCTCTGGATCTCGAAAAACAATCGGATCTCGTAAAGTGTCCCACACTTTTACAATATTAAAAGTGTTTTTATTTTCATGAAATAATTTTATCTCTTCTAACATTTCGTCTCTAAAATCTTGAAAAGCATCATAAGCATCAATTTCATCATAAACGTGATCGTCGTAATTTTGAATTTCTCGCTTTTTTTCTTCTTCTTTCACCCTTAAATAAACTTGGTAGTTATTAACAGATAATTTATCTATCTCTTGAGATTCTTCTCGTTCCAAGTAATTGTAAAAATTAACTAAATTTCTACGGGTTTCCTCATTAATAAATATTTTAATTACTTGATTAGGAAAATCTCGTCTCTCTGAGCGACCAATTGATTGTAAAATTCCTTTACCTAGTAATATTTGATGTTGTTCCTGTTTAAATTTATTAGCTTCTGGATTGGTAAGGTATTTATTAAAATCTTTAATTTTTTGCTGGGAATTACCAAGTTTTACAAGGTTTTTCATTAAAGCAAAATGATATAATGTCGTTTCTTTTTCAGAGTCTTTTGATTTTTTAGACGGTTCTATCGCTGTAAAATAACTATCCATCAATAACACTAAACAATCAAAATCTTTTTCTTGGTTGTCTTTAGTTTTAATAATGGGATTTAATCCTTTAGAAGCTGATTGATACGCAGAAATAAAGAATATTTTTTGATTTTCTTCTTCTATCAGTTCATCTAAATAAGTTTTTTGATTCTCCTTATTATAGTAATTTTTATTAAAAGATGCTTGATATAAAATCAGCTTAACTTTCATATCAGTGTTATATTTTTCATGATTTACTTTAAAATAATAGATATCAGGATGTTCTTCTGATTTTTCAAATATAAAGTTACTAATATCACAATAATTAATTAATTTTCTTATCCACCGTAAACTTTGAGTAAAAGCAATGGTTTCTTGAATTGAATCATCTTCAAATAGATAGAATAAGAAGTTAAGAAACCTTTCTAATTCTTGTTTTTTATAGCGATGAAAATTACGTTTATCTTCTTCAAGACTATCAATAAATTTATTCAAAACAAGTTCTTTGAATCTTTCAACAACTCCTTTGGTTTTTTCATTAGGAAAAGACAAAGGTTCCTGATTAAAAAATTTAACTTCAATATTTCTTTTTTCTTGACGGTATTTTCTAATATCTTCACAAAGTTTAATTTCCTGTTTATTCATTACCTTAAAAGCACTTTCCCCAGACTCATTTCGTAATTTATCTTCTAAATATTTGAAGTCGTAACTGGTGGTTAAGTCCCCAGAAATACCCCCAGTTGCTGAGATGAGAAAGATGATATTAGAACTATTGGTTAATATAGAATTAAGTTTATGTTCAGGGGATGTAAATATAGCAGTGCTACCAATAGAAATTTCTCTAAGTTCATGATGAATTAATTTTTTATATCGAGATATTTCTTTAATGTTTATGATAGATTTATTACTTTCATAAACATAAGTTCGGTTGATGTAAATATCAGGTTTATTATCTTTTATAATATCTTCATCTTCTCGTTTACCCCTAGATATTTGTTCAGACCAAATACTTAAAGAACGTGACTGGGAATCATCAACTTCTAAAACATTTTGTAATATCTTTTTAATCTTTTCAATCTGCGATCGCATCGCTAAAATTGTATAAATTAATTCAGCGACAGAGGTGTTGTCTGAGGTGTTTTTATTGACAATATGAACATGACCATCCTCAGGTTTTTTTAGAAATAAATCGTTGAGACAGTCTATGTTATAAATATAGAGATTATTATATGAAAAAATGTTCATTAAATCATTACTAATTTTGTTATAAAGGTGTTGAGAAATCAGTAAGGTTTTAGTATTTTGAAATTTTGCTAACACTCTAGATAACATATCAAAATCTAGGGTAATAGGATTGTTTTCATCAGCATAATTAAAAATATCTATAATATCCTTTAAAGATTGTTCAAAACCTTGATTAATAGTTCTTACCTCCTTTAAATAGTCAAATGAGTTTCCTTCTTGAAGGATTAATCTTTTACAAATAGGAGCATATTCTATGAGTTGAGGGTCAAGAATTTTATTTGTTTGAAAATGTTTCTCAAATTGATCAATTTTATGTTTATTATTCCCAATAAAGTCTAAGAATTTTCTGTTCTCTTTATTGTGAGAGGAAAACAGAAGAGAAAATTCTCGAATAATAGATGAGAGTGCATTATTGATGGCCATTTCTTGAGGAGAAATAATATCAATTTTCTTCTTAAGAATGATTTGATAACCATCTTCTTGTTCATCGAAAGCAAAGATGAATTTTGTAGAGTTTTGCGTTTGCTTCGCAGCATATTTATCTAGATAGTCACTTCTTTTGACCCATTTTTGTCCGTTATGATGTAAATAGTTTATATTGGTTTCAAATTTTTCATAAGTAAGCATTAAAATTCCAGATTTTTCTCTTAAAAGATAGAGAGGAAAGAAGATTTTTATTAACTCCAAACATTCTTTTGATAAATTTTCTTTATCTAGTTCACATTGAATGAAAAATAATAAGAAATTTTCCAGTAAATTGTTAAGTTGGGATAGTGCTTTAGTCGTTTGAAGTTTCTTATATTCTTCATCACCAAAATCAGCTTTTTTAATATCTTCAAGACGATTAATTGTCCCTTTTGCTTTTTCTAGCTTTTCTTTATATTCCTGAATCTTTTCTTGGGAATATGTTTTTAATCCCCGTTTCCATAACTCTGTATTTGTTAGAATTGAAGGAAGCCATTTCTTATATAATTTGATATTATCATCACTCATCTTCATTTCTAATGAATTGATTGTATAGATGGGAATATCTGGATATTGATTTCTAATTGATTTTGGAACCGATAAATGTTCTCTTAAAGGTGCGACATAAATACCAATTATTTGAGTATTAGAATGCTCTTGAATGGTTTGACATATTGCTTGAAATAGTTGATGAGTTTTTCCCGAACCCGTACCATAATTAATAAGTTTCAGTTGGGAAAGATTGTTTTGAAAACTATCTTGAATAATATTAAGATAAGAATCAAGGATTTGCTGGCGAAATCTTCTTAACTGTTGTTCAGACATATTTTGTGAATTTTCCATTATTTATTCAGGACGTTTTATAAGAGTGAAATAAAAAATAATTCAAGTCCTTATTCTGATTCTTGAAATTGAAAAATCTGATTTTTTTGAACTTTCGGTAATTGTAAAAATAGGGTGATCATTAATGTTCCCATATAAGCAGTTAAAGCTGACCATAATAAATGATTATTGTGCCAATAGTAAGCCATAATTGATAAGGGTAAAAATCCAATTAAAAAGGCTATCAAAACGCCATTTCTTAAGGTAGTTCCTTCTTTTAAACCGATAAAATATCCTTCTAACATAAAAGCAGTAGCAGTTAAGCACAAAAGGGGCAGTAACCATAAGGTATATTGTATCGCTGTTTGACTAATTTCTTGGTGATCAGTTAATAAGTTAAAAATAGTTTTAGGAAAAATGAATGGAATAATAGCAAAGCTTGAAGCAATAACTAAACTATTAATAATGGAGACAACTAATAAAGGAATAATTTGCTCTATTGTTCCTTTCCCTTTAAAATTCCCTGTTAACGTTTGAAGCGTCATTCCTATTCCTTGAACTGTAAATTGACTTAACAAAGCAATTTGTAATAATAAACCATTGGCGGCTAAAATCTCAGTTCCTAATAATGCACTTAAATTTGTAAATAAAGAATAGGCAGAAATAAGAGCTAAGAATCTAATTAATATGTTTCCCTTTAAAGCAATAATTGATTTTAACTCTTGTTTATCTAATACTCGTTTTAAAATATCAGAGATCCTATCCCATTTAACACTTGATACCATAAAAATAAGAGCCACGAATAAAGCTAAATATTGACTAATTGCAGTCGCTAAACCTGCACCCATGCTTCCCCAACCCCAACGATAAATCATCACATAATCTAGACCAACATTAGAAAAATTACCCACAAAAGATAACAATAAAATAGCTGCTTTCATTTCCCTTCCCAAGAACCAACCAATGAAAACAAAATTAAGTAAAACTGCAGGCGCACCCCAAATTCTGGCTCGAAAATAATCAATTCCTGAGGCTTCAATATTGGGAGAACCCGATAATAAAGTAAAGCCTATTTTTTCGATAGGATATTGTAAAATGAGAATAATAAAAGCAATGGTTAAAGCAATTAAACCACTGCGTAAAATAGCGAGTAATATTCCTTCTTCATCCTCTTTTCCCACTGCTTGCGCGGTAATAGCATTTGTTCCAGAACGAATAAACTTTAAAACCCGATATAAATAGTCAAACAAAATGCTTCCTAGAATGACACCAGCTAAGTAACGAATGTCTTCTAAATGTCCTAAAAAAGCAGTATCACATAACCCTGCTAAGGGAACCATCATATTAGATAAAACACTAACTGAAGCGAGGCGATAAAAGCGAGGCAAAAAACTACGATACTCAACAGGAAGGGAAAAATTCATATAGATAGTGAACTGTCATCTGCGAATCTAACTAAATAATATATTATACTGACATCTTGCACGCCTTACAAAATAACTTGATGGCTAAGAAAAAGACAGTCAATGCTCAAGCAGTTAGCCTTAAAATAAGATACTTTTGCCTCTTGCCTCTTGCCTTTTGCCTATCTTCACTAGCTGATTTTATCGAAGGTGCAAGATATGAGAAAAAGACAGTCAATGCTCAAGCAGTTAGCCTTAAAATAAGATACTTTTGCCTCTTGCCTCTTGCCTTTTGCCTATCTTCACTAGCTGATTTTATCGAAGGTGCAAGATATGAGTTATAAATAACTTTGACTTTAGCTTACATAGTCCTGATTGAATCTAGTGGTGATAATAATTTGATGAGATTCCAAAATTATTATTAAACATGAAATCAGCGATCGCCTATTTTCAAAATCTACGTTATAATCTGGTTTAGCTTATAAATTAGTTGAAAAAATCGTCTTATTATCCTATTTATGAACCCGATTAAAGTCTCAGAAATTGAATACGTTGATGTTATTGTTGTAGGTGGTGGTATTGCTGGAGTGGCCATTGCTGAATTTTTAGCCCGTCATAGTAATTTATCCATTAAACTATTAGAAAAAGCTCCCCAACTGGGTACATTAGCATCAGGAAAATTAGAAGGATGGTATCATACAGGGGCATTATATTCGGGTCAAGATGATGCTCAAACCTTTATTAATTGTGTCAATGGTGTCGAAGATTTAATTAATTTATATACCCCTTATTTTACTAAGCAATGCAACGTTAATTTAACAGAAAAAGACACTAATTTTTACACCCCTGCTGTTCTTCCTAACCCTAAAGGTTGGTTTAATGATGCTCCCGTTTATTTAATTCATCCCCAAGAAGATGCCCCAGAAATTTTCTCATCTCGCTTAAAAAGTGATGCTGTACAAATTAATATTCAACGAAATCGAGTTTTAGGAAGATTAGAAGTTGCTTACGGAAAACAACATAATTGGTTAGTCAATAATCAATGTTTAGCCCCAACTTATGCACAAGTAGAAGATTATGAAGCTTTAAATTGTTCCTTAAAAAGTTCAACCGAAATTATCCGTAATCTTTGCCGTCAATTTGATCATTCATATCAGATACAACCCTCTAATTATGACTTTATTAAAACCTTAGATTGTTCAATGCATACCAGTCGCATTTTAAAGGATTTAGTTGCCAGTTGTTTAAGTCATGGCGTTACTTTTGAAACTGGGATAAAAATTGAGAAGTTATTAATCGATAGTTACGGTAAACTGAGAATAAAAAGTTTACTATGTAAGACGAAAGAAGGACGTTCAAAACGACTGAAAGCTAAGTTATTTATCTTTGCGGTTGGGGAAGGATTTGAACCCTTTTTAAAAGACTTGCAAGTGAGGGCAAAATTAAAAAGAAGTCGCAGTGCAATGGTAGTCGCTTATCCTGCTTTAGTGGATACTAATTTTGTCAGAATGTCAACTAAAAACCGGTTTCATTTTAATCATTTTGTCCAACATAGAGAACTAGGAAACGAACAATATACTTACTCTTTATTAGCGGATTCTGGTTATGCTAATGATGATAGTATGGATGGGGTAGATATCGAACCCATTTTAGAGTCTGCAGAACGGTATTTTGGCAAAGAAAAATTATATAATCGTCAACTTTATAGTTATGAATGTGTGAAAACAGAATTTATTAGTCAAGAAGAACAAAAACGACGTTATAGTTATTGGATTGAATCCAATTCAGACAGTAATTATCTATGTGTATTACCCGGTAAATTTTCCTTCTTTCCAACGGTTGCTTATCAAGCTTATCAACGGATTAAAACCTTACTAGACTTTGAAGACATTAACCCTAAATCTTCTTTCGAGTCTAATATTGCTATTGAAACTCAAGCGAATCAGTTAGTGGCTGAATCTTATCCAATGCAAATTTTTCTAACTCATTAGAATTCGTTCAAAAATAGTCTCCTGGGGATTCATTTCACCCAGGGAATGTCAAGAACTTTGCTATAATAGCCAATGATAGGTAAACCAAGACCCTTTTGGAGAGGTGGCAGAGTGGTTGAATGCGGCAGTCTCGAAAACTGCTTTGTCGCAAGGCAACGAGGGTTCGAATCCCTCCCTCTCCGTTGTCAACAAAAAAAGGAAGTAGAGCAATTCACTACTTCCTCCCAGACAGTTAACGTTAAAATTAATATCGAGGGACTAGAGACTGCTGACTTCTATCGGGGTTAGCATTAGGTCCAGGATATAAAGGTTGTTGATCAAGACTTCCTAGACGATTAAAGGGCCAAAAACGGACAAAGGCTTTACCAATAATTTTATCTTTAGGAACAAATCCCCAGTAATGAGAATCGTAACTGTTATTGCGGTTATCCCCTAACACGAGATATTCTCCTTCAGGAACCACAACTGGACCATAATCATAGTTAGGGTCTTCAGCAATGTATTTTTCGGTAATTTCTTCACCATTGACGTAAACTTTACCCTCTTTTACCTCAATAGTTTCTCCCGGTAAACCAATAATCCGTTTAATAAAAGCGTCGTGAAAATCTTGGGCAACCAGGGCTTCTGTGGGATTAAAGACCACCACATCTCCCCGAACCGGTTCTCGGAAATGATAACTTAATTTTTCAATAATGAGGCGATCATTAATTTCTAGGGTGGGTTCCATCGAAGATGAGGGAATATAGCGCGCTTCGGCCACAAAGGTACGAATACCGAAGGCTAAAATAACGGCAGTTACAACGGTTTGGGTCAGTTCAACCCAAGGATTTTCTGGTTTAGACGATTGAGGGCGTTTAGGTTTATCTTGTTTTACGCTTCGAGCCATAGGATATAAATATTGTGGGAGTTAAGCGAATCGATATGGGTCAGAGTTAAAGGTAACGAATATTTGATTTTAGTTTAGTCAAACCCAACTCAATGGGACGATTAAAGTATGCTTCATTTTATTTTAGGAGGTTTTTTCTCAAATGACATCACTTCTTATTCGTCATTCTCGTATCCTTTTACCTGAGGGTGAGTTTCTAATAGGAGATATCTTAATCAAAGAGGGTAAAATTGTCCAGATTGCTCCAGAAATTACCGAATCAGAAGTTACTACTATCATAGACGCTACGGGGTTAACTTTGTTGCCTGGGGTTATTGATCCTCAAGTTCATTTTCGAGAACCGGGTTTAGACCATAAAGAAGACTTGTTTACGGCAAGTTGTGCTTGTGCTAAGGGGGGAGTCACTTCTTTTCTGGAAATGCCCAATACACGCCCTTTAACCACCACTCAAGAGACATTAGATCAGAAGTTGCAATTGGCTTCAGAAAAATGCTTGGTGAATTATGGGTTTTTTATCGGGGCAACGACGGAAAATTTGCCTAATTTATCAAATTCCCAATAAAGGGTTAATTAAAACCGGTTATGATGCAGATTTGGTCTTAGTTGATTTATACAATTATCGTCCCGTTTTAAGAGAAGAATTACAAACTAAATGCGGTTGGAGTCCCTTTGAAGGCTGGGAGTTAACGGGATGGCCCATGATTACTATAGTTGGGGGAAATTTGACATACTCCACTCGTTAAGCTCCTACGTCGCTATAACGAGGGATTCTTAAACTCGCGCTTAAGATTTCCTGCTTCACAGATTGGTAACTAGGCAAAGCCCCCGTCCCATCATCTCCACAGGCATTTTCAGATACGCTATGCCCTAGCGCATATTCTTCTACACCACGATTTCTGATAACTTGCGCTGCTGCCACGTCTCGGTGGGTTTTATACCCACATTCAGGACAATTATGCTCTCTAACATCAAGGGTTTTCTTACCAGTATGAAACCCACAATTAGGGCAAATTTGAGATGTAAAATTCTTGTCAACTTCATTAACAAAAACATCTCTTTTCCATGCTACCCATTTAAGAATGGTTATGAATTGTCTAAAACCAGCATCAAGACAATGTTTAGATAACATTCCTTTAGCCCATGACCTAAAATCAATATCTTCAATAAATATTGATTGTGATTGGTCACAAAGACGATGAGCTAACTTGAAATGCCAGTCTTTACGAGTATCAGAAATTCGTTGATGTAATCTAGCTATCTTTTTGTTTAACTTGTGTCTATTATTAGAGCCTTTTTTCTTATTTCTTAATCTACGCTGTAGCAATTTCAGCTTACGATGTAGTCGATTTAAGAATCGAGGTCTATCCACAAGTTCACCATCGGAAGTAGCCAAGAATTTATCTAAACCTAAGTCAATACCTAAAGGATGTCCATGAAAAGAAACGTCAGGAATATTAACATCTAACTGTAAAGAAAGCATCATGAAGTAACCATTAGCTCTCCTTACAATGCGAGCTTGTTTTAACTCAAACCCATCAGGTATTTCTCTAGACTTTCTAAACTTTACCCATCCTAGGTGTGGTAATTTAATTTCGTTACCTTTAATACAATCTTTTAGCATTTGAGGATATACATAAGACCGCATTCTATCCCTATTTTTAAAGCGCGGAAAGCCTAACTTTTTGGACTGCATATCGGCAAAAGCTCTATCTAAAGTCCTCAAGACTTGTTGTAAAACTTGAGCGTTTACTGATTTGAGTATGTCATTAGTTTTCTTGGCCTTTGTTAATGCTTTAGCTTGATTGTGATAATTAGGGTAAGGTACGTCAGGAGAAATAATATATTCCTGAATTAATGAGCAAGAATTAACAGGGGATTTTCTAGAACTTAGCCAGTCCTTACGATCTCTTAAAGCATAATTCCAGACGGAGCGACAAACATTTAAAGTATGTTCAATTACCTCAATTTGTTGCTTATTTGGGATTAGCTTAAATTCGTAAGTTAATGTAAGCATTAGTTCGACCACTATTAATACTTTCCCTAGTTTAAATTAATCTACACACAATGTCAACTCGTGTAAGTTGTCTCCCGCTGGTCGGTTTATTTGTTGGCAAAAATTCATCTCCCGTTAATTTCTATGAGTCTTTTTTTGGGGAGAAATATAACGGGAGTCCTCTTTTTGTATTTCAGGATAGGGTGTAGGGAGAGCAGGAGCGAAACGATAAAAAGAAGTGAACCAAAAACCGTTAAGATTGATGATATAAGCAATTGTAGCAACCCCTAGGGCTGTTGAATAGGAGAACCATCAATTAAAATGCTTGATACTCAATCAATTTTAAACGTATTAAGACCGGTCCAAGACCAGAACTACAAAAAAGTTTAGTCGAACTCAATATGATTCGTAACGTTGCTGTAGATGGCGGTAACGTTAGCTTTACCCTGGTTTTAACCACCCCGGCTTGTCCCTTACGAGAATTCATCGTAGATGACTGTAAAAAAGCGGTTCAAACCTTGCCAGGAGTAGAAAGCGTCGACGTAGAAGTCACCGCAGAAACCCCCCAACAAAAAGCCCTCCCCAACCAGCAGTCGGTGGCAGGAACAAAAAACATTATTGCGGTTTCTAGTGGTAAAGGAGGGGTCGGAAAAAGCACCGTTGCAGTGAATATTGCCGTTGCCTTAGCTCAAACCGGGGCAAAAGTCGGTTTATTAGATGCTGACATCTATGGTCCTAATGCCCCTACCATGTTAGGCCTAGAAAATACGGAGGTACAAGTCGAAAAAAACGAAGCAGGGGACATTCTTCAACCGGCCTTTAACTATGGGGTGAAAATGGTATCCATGGGCTTTTTAATCGATCCCGATCAACCGGTGATCTGGCGTGGTCCCATGCTCAATGGCATTATTCGTCAATTTCTCTATCAAGTTAATTGGGGAGAGTTAGACTATTTAGTGGTGGATATGCCCCCAGGCACTGGAGATGCTCAGTTAACTATGGCTCAGGCAGTTCCTATGGCCGGTGCGGTTATCGTTACCACCCCTCAAACTGTCTCTCTGTTAGATGCTCGTCGGGGCTTAAAAATGTTTGAACAGTTGGGGGTTAATGTCTTGGGGTTGGTGGAG